>JAUZRH010000001.1 GCA_030950555.1 Mariprofundus sp.
AATCTCCACGTGCTGGTCCTATCGCGCCCATTCAGGGCTTGCTTATGCGCTTGATTTGGCGCCTTGAATCCAACAACTATCCTGCGCATAACCTGGATACTTTATTCTTTCCGCGACCCTTACGTTACCTCACAGCTGAAAAGATGTCTATTTATCTTCCGTAAGCCGGATGAATCATGGGCGCTCTTTATTGCCCCCTCACCCAAGACCTCTCCCTAAGGGAGAGGGTGTCGCTCACATCAGTGCATTTGCAAGCCGAGGCTCTTGCTCCCTCTCCCGCCGGGAGTGGGTTGGGGTGAGGGGATCAGCTATTTGGCGAAGCCTTTTCCGTCGGAAGGAAAGCCTTCATGTGTAAACCGGAAAAAGAAGGATGCCGGTATTTGTAACAATACCGGGCATCCTTCATACACCCCCAAAAGTAGTTGACACTTTTTTCAAAAAAAACATGTTGCCAATAGGATGGACCGATCATCAAAAGATGATTTAAAAAGAAAAAAGCATCCTTCGCCAACTGTAAAAAATAGTTAACGTTTACGTTACCTAGCAGCTGAAAGATATCTCTTCATCTTCCGTAAGCCGTTTTAATCATGGGCGTTTTTTATTGATCCCCTCACCCAAGCCCTCTCCCTGAGGGAGAGGGTTGGGGTGAGGGAATCGACTATTTGGCGAAGCCTTTTCAGGCTTAAGAAAAGCCTTTATGTGTAAACTGGAATATGAAGGATGCCCAATACCGAGCCAATTGCAAAACTCGTGAGCGGCGATCGGCGGCCCCACTTTGGCCCAACCCGCGCTGGTGTTCGCTCCATGGAACCACCATGCATCTCATTCCACCGCAAAAATGGACTCAAAGTGGGATTGCCGCTCATCCACCCAGAGTTTTGCAATTGACTCTACCTTTTTAACATTATTTTCGGCATAACCAAAATATTATATAAATAGCCCATGTGGTAACTATAAATCAGTTTGTCCATTGAGCAAGTGATGAGATATAGAGCGTTTATATCGTTTAAAATATCCAGATAGGTGCGTTTTTGGGATAGTGCTGATATTATCGGCACAAAGTTTTGAAATAGGGGTAAGCTGTGGGTATTCTCGAAGGAAAAAAAGGTCTGATTCTGGGTGTTGCAAATAATAAATCGATTGCTTGGGGTGTAGCGCAGGCTGCTAAGCGCGAAGGCGCAATCCTGGGTTTTAATTATATGGGTGAGCAGATGGAAAAGCGGGTGCGTCCATTGGCTGAGAGCATGGGTGCTGAAATTATTGCGCCTATGAATGTTTCAGATGATGAAAGTATGGATCAGTTTTTTGCGCAAGTAAAAGAGCAGTGGGGTGAGTTGGATTTTATTGTGCATTCGATTGCCTTTGCCAATAAAGATGCTCTTCAGGATAGCTTCAATAAAACAACACGTGACGACTTTCACCTGGCTTTGGATATCTCCGCATTCTCTTTTGTGGCTTGCGCGAATAGAGCTGCTTCCATGATGAAACCTGGTGGTAGTATGGTCACCATGTCCTATTTAGGCGCGGAACGAGCGGTTCCGGGTTATGGTGTAATGGGCGTGGCTAAGGCGGCGCTGGAAGCTTCCACACGCTATTTGGCCGCTGATTTAGGGCGTAATGGTCTTCGTGTTAACGCCCTGTCAGCTGGGCCGATCCGTACACTGGCAGCTTCTGCTGTTGGTGATTTTCGTAAGTTGATGGAGAAGAGCGCCAGGGGCTCGATGTTAGGACGAAATGTATCTCAGGATGAGGTAGGAAACACATGTGTTTACCTGCTGTCTGATTTAGCATCCGGTGTAACGGGTGAATTGCACTATGTTGACGCGGGCTTTCATGTCGGTGCTGGCGATCCTGGTCTGCCGGTTTAACCGATGGCGGGCTCTACTAGTGGTCAGATATTTCGTGTTACTACAGCCGGTGAATCGCATGGTGCAGCCTTGGTGGCTATTGTCGATGGTTGTCCTGCAGGCTTACCTTTAACCGTTGCTGATATTCAGCCTGATTTGGATCGACGCAAACCAGGGCAATCAAAATATACCACTCAACGCCGAGAGTCGGATGAAGTTGAGATTCTCTCAGGTGTTTTTGAGGGTATAACTACCGGTTGTCCCATTGCTTTATTGATTCGCAATACCGACCAGCGCAGTAAAGACTATTCCGATATTAAAGATAAGTTTCGTCCGGGTCACGCTGACTTTACCTACTACCAGAAGTATGGCTTACGTGACTACCGTGGTGGCGGTCGTTCTTCCGCACGTGAAACAGCGATGCGCGTGGCGGCAGGGGCTGTGGCTAAAAAATTATTGGCAGCCAGTGGTATCGTTGTGACGGCTTGGGTCGACCAGATTGGTCCTGTAAAGGTCGATCCTTGCCGCTTTGACCGAGATGAAATTGCCCAGAATCCGTTTTTTTGTCCAGATGCTCAAGCTGCCATTGCCATGGCTCAGTTTATGGATGCCTTGCGTAAACAGGGCGATTCGATTGGTGCTGCCGTCACTGTAGAAGCTCGTGGTATGATCGTTGGATTGGGTGAACCGGTATTTGACCGACTCGATGCAGATATTGGCAAAGCATTGATGAATATTCCAGCCGTCAAAGCTGTAGAGATAGGTGATGGATTTTCCTGTGTTGAGGCGAAAGGTTCCGATTTTGGTGATCCGTTGCGCGCCAGTGGGTTTAGTAGTAACCATGCCGGAGGTATTCTTGGAGGTATCTCTAATGGTGATACGGTGCGCGCACGTATGGCATTAAAGCCCACATCTTCTATTCTCACGCCGCGTCCAACCATTGATATTGCTGGCAATGAAACAGAGATCGTTACCAAAGGTCGGCATGATCCTTGTGTGGGTATTCGTGCGGTGCCTATTGCTGAAGCACAACTAGCACTGGTGCTTGCCGATCATCTTCTGCGTCATAGAGCGAGCAGGGCATAGCTTTTTACTTCTCACAATGACTTTTAAGCTGGGATCATGGCTTGTTAGGCGCTCATAGTGATTCAAGTATGGATTGCCCGTCATTCCCGAGGGCTGCATCGGGAATCCATTTCCAAAGAACGCTCTGCTATGCGTTCCCACACAGGAGCATGGGAACGAGGATGAATTCCCGGCCCACGCCTTCGCGAGAATGACGAGCAAAGGTACTTTTCAAACTTGGAACACTATATTTGAGTAGTTTTTTCACTAGCCATGATGCCATAGGGTTGTTATTTGTTATCTAACCAAGCATGTTTCAAGCCAGCAAGTTGCTGGAAATATTTAAGTTTCTGGTGAGAATCCTGTATTGAGATAGGAGTATTGCTACGCAGACGATAC
>JAUZRH010000010.1 GCA_030950555.1 Mariprofundus sp.
GATTCAAGGCGCCAAATCAAGCGCATAAGCAAGCCCTGAAGGGGCGCGATAGCCTACTGCCTTTAGTAGTAACTCTGTGGCAACGCAGAATGCGGACTTATAGACCAGCACGTGGATGATTTATTCTTTCCGCGGCCCTAAAGTCGCACCCGCGAGGTCACCATAAGGATCGGCAGTCGCACGCGGTGTGATGTCTTTTTTTCGCACCTCCACGAGGCGTAAGCTGTATTGTCCCGTCTTAAAGAAGGGAGCCGCGAAGAGAGCTTGGAATATTGATTTGGCCCAGATTATTCACGCGCTTGTTACTCCCTTGTTTGCCAGTAGTTGCTCGGCGCGAGCCATATCTGCAGGTGTATCAACGCCAATACAGTGAAAATCACCGATAGTGACAGCAATATCATAGCCGTGATGCAATACGCGCAGTTGTTCTAACTGCTCGGTCAGTTCTGCTTGGCAAGGCTCTAGTGAGGGGTAGATGAGTAAGAACTCTTTGCGGTAGGCGTAAAGACCCACATGTTGGAGTGCATTGGTTTTGCCTGAGCGAGGAAAGGGGATGGCTGCACGACTAAAATACATGGCGCGTCCCTTAGCATTGGTGATCAGTTTTACGACATTAGCATCATGTAGATCATCAGGATTACGCAGCGGGTGGGCTAGTGTTGCCATTGGCAGGTAAGCATCATCACGAAAAGGTGTGATGACGGCGCGAATGGCTGCTGGATCAATCAAAGGTTCATCACCCTGTACATTGATGACGATATCACAATCCATCTCAGCTACAGCTTCAGCCAAGCGATCGCTGCCACTCGCATGATTGGGATCTGTCATACAGACAATGGAACCACAGTTTCTGGCAACATCAGCAATGCGTTTATCATCGGTTGCTACAAATACTGGGCCAAGATCAGCCGCGAGGGCTTTTTCAATGACATGTTCGATCATGGGTCTACCAGCTAACAGTGCCAGGGGTTTGCCCGGAAAACGGCTGGAGCCCATGCGGGCGGGGATACCAATCGCAATGTTCATTTAGTGAGCCTTGATCTCTGACCAGCTTGCCGTGGCCGTGCCTAGTTTGCCAACTACAACACCAGCCGCATGGTTGGCCAGCTTTGCTGCAGCGAGGGGATCATCACCGCGCACCAGACAGGCGGTGAAAACGGCAATCACTGTATCGCCAGCACCGGTAACATCAAAGACGTCGCGCGCAGCAGTTGGAATATGGTGATACCTGCTCCCGTCAAATAGCGTCATGCCCTTTTCTGAACGGGTAATCAGGACATATTGTAGCGCCAGTTTTTGATGTAGTGTTTTCGCAATGGCTTCTACATGCCTGTCTTCGTTAAGGGGAGCCATGCCTGCCATGGCGGCAGCCTCCATTAGATTGGGTGTGATCAGTGTGGCACCACGGTAGGCATCGGTATGTTCAGGCTTTGGGTCGACGGCAATAATGGTTCCTTGCAGTTGTTGAATAAGTGCGCGGATAAAATCGGGTGTTAATACCCCTTTGCCATAATCAGAGAGGATGGTTGCTTGGGCAGAAGAGTGCACTTGATCGAGAGCTAAGAGTAGTTTGCTGTGGGTTTCCGGCAGGGCTGGAGCTATCCATTCGCGATCATAACGGACAATCTGTTGGTGCCGTGCAATAATACGTGTTTTGATGGCGGTAGGTCGTTCATTGGCTTTGGTGATTACACCGCGATCATCTGAATCAAGCTCCGATAGGTGCTGATGTACCCAATGGCCCGGTTCATCATTACCAACCAATCCAAACATCGCTGACGGAGTATCAAGCGCGTGCAGGTTGCGCACCACATTGGCCGAGCCGCCGAGTCTACGATCGATGCGCTCCACCGAAACGACCGGCACCGGTGCTTCAGGCGAGATGCGCGTGACATCGCCCCAAATAAATTCATCTACAATAATATCGCCAATAACCAGAATCATGTGACTCTCCTGCATGTGATAAAGCGGACTATAGAGCTAACACTTAGAGCTGGATAGCGTGCTTGTGGAATGGAAACGATATTACGTGCTTTATAATGCTAGGTAGCTCGGTTTCTAAGCCGGGCCATAGCGGTAGACGCACTAATTGCCTAGAAAGCATATCAGTCACAGGTAGTGCAGTATGAATGCGGCAATATTTTAAGCCGGCAGGCGATCGGTGTAGAGGAACATAATGGAAAACAGTCATGATACCAGCCTCTTTCATATACTGAATAAATGCTGTTCGAGCTTCCAGCGACTCTAGCAGTAGGTAATACATGTGAGCATTATGTAGGCATGATTCAGGGATGGTTGGCCGTCTAAGCGTTCCCTCCAGAGCACTGAAGGCACTATGGTAGCTTTGCCAGATATGCAGACGACGTGTCGTGATTTCATCAGCGCACGCTAGTTGGGCCCAGAGAAAGGCTGCAATCAGTTCACCAGGTAGAAAGGAAGAGCCAATATCCACCCATGTATATTTATCGACTTGTCCGCGAAAGAAGCTACTGCGATTGGTGCCTTTTTCCCACAGTATTTCAGCTCGTTCGGAAAAGCGGCTATCATTAATAAGTAGGGCACCACCTTCACCGGCGATGACGTTTTTTGTTTCATGGAAGCTGAATGCCGCCAGGTGACCAATACTGCCCAATGGTCGGCCATGGTAGTTAGACATGATACCCTGAGCGGCATCCTCGATGACATAGAGATGATGTTGTTCCGCGATAGCCATAATGGTATCCATTTCACAAGCCACACCAGCATAATGAACGACGCAGATGGCGCGTGTTTTATCGGTGATCGCTGCTTGGATCAAGGTTTCATCAATATTGAGGGTATCCTGGCGGATATCGATAAAGACAGGCACAGCACCACGCAAGACAAAGGCATTGGCCGTGGATACAAAGGTGTAGGAGGGCATGATGACTTCATCGCCTGCTTTGAGGTCCAATAATAGAGCCGCCATCTCCAAAGCCGCCGTGCAAGAGTGTGTGAGAAGTGCTTTTTGACAGCCTGTTTTATGCTCAAGCCACTGTTGGCAACGCTGCGTGAAGGGGCCATTACCAGCTAATTGACCATTTTTATGGGCTTGAAGAATGTTTTCTGTTTCCTTGCCGGTCAGGAAGGGTTTGTTAAATGGAATCACTTGATGGTTCCTGAAGGTGCTGATGTGTGATAATAGAGATAGATGTGATCTCCGCGTAGTGACCATTTTTTTATCAGTTGGCCCAATGATGGGGTTGGCACTTCTGCGAGAATATATGCGGTAATTTTACTGTTATCAGACCACCAGGTAACAGGCGGGCGCTGTTGTCGCCATACATCGATATAGGCCGTAATGGCGAGCCCCGTGGCGACATCATTTTGCGTATAGAGTGGAGCATTTTCGGTCAAGCGGAGAATCTCTTCGCTAACCACTTTTACATCACGTTCCGGTCGCCAGTCTTTAATATAGGGAAGCACAGCGAGGCTGTAGGGGATTTTGAGAATGACGAGCAGTGCGATGAGTAAGAAACCTTGGCGAAAGCGCACACTATCGAGCTGTAGGAGCAGTCCTGTGAGGAGAAGTGCAACCAATCCATATAGTGGTACTAAATATCGAGGCGTGGCACCGGCTGATATCCAGAATGGTAGAAAACAGATGAGTAGAACGAGTGATAGTGTGGTAAGAGTCTCATTTCGTTGAAACTGATGTTTTCGGCGCACCCATAACCAAGCTAAAAAGAGCGATACAGGTAAGGCGCGAAATAGAAAAACGAAAGGAAAGCTTAGCCAGTGGCTGATAAATGCGATGGCTCCATAGCCAGTATAGTTGCGTAATACATCGTTGATGGTGGTTGTAGCAGTATTTGCACCGGCTGGCACAATGAAGCTTTGCCACAACAGAGGCACGCTCAATGCTAGTATGCCTGAAATTAAAAAAACCGGATTTTTTAACAGATTCCAACGCTGTAGACGCCATATTAGAACAAGGCCAGCAGCACCAAACAGGGCATAGGCAGTGATATTTTTGGTCATAAAAGCCAAAGAAATAAGTAGTAGAGAGAGAATAAACCAACCAGTATGTTCATCGGCTAAAGCGCGCCATAGCGCAGCGATAGCAGAAAAGATAAACAGACCAAAGGTGGCATCGACATAACCCAGCCAACCGTACCAGAAGGCCACTTCGCCTAAGCTCAAGTAGACAAGAGCGGTTAGCCACCCCGCATGTGGGTTAGAACGACAAAATAGCCACTGCCCCATCAATCCAGCAGCAAGAGCCGTTAGCCATGTTGCGATGACAGAGACCAATCGAACGGCGATATCAACATGTTCCCAACCGATTATTTTACTGATGATGATCACCGGCCAGTGCCACAGCGGTGAGTGTGGCCATACCATGCCTAAAATAGAGGGGTGTAACCAATCATTGCGGACAAACATCTCATAGGACTTTACAGCCATCAGCCCCTCTTCACCAACATATTGCATGATGGGTAGCGGCAGCAGCATCAGTAGTGCGGCAAGTAGCGTTAGCGTTTGGTATAGACGCAGTGAGGGGTGTAGAGGAAGATAATTCAATGGCTTAACCTATGGTATATGTCGACAGGGTGTTCAAAACGGAATCCAAGTGAAACATATAAATTAAGCACTGCCATATTGGAGGCCGATATCGAGCTGCGAATTTGATCGTATCCTTGGCTGAAAATTTCAGAGATAGCGGCTGTCCATAAAGGCTTGGCCAGTCCCTTGCCACGATAGGGTTTAGCGATCGTATGCAGTAATAGATTTCCTTGGCTGGCGGCAATAAAGCCGACCAATT
Organism: Mariprofundus sp.; assembly: GCA_030950555.1. Classification (GTDB taxonomy): domain Bacteria; phylum Pseudomonadota; class Zetaproteobacteria; order Mariprofundales; family Mariprofundaceae; genus Mariprofundus. The sequence continues at coordinate 4,784 of JAUZRH010000010.1, forward strand.
GTTTGCTATAACACAGGCCAAATACCTGACCTGCTTGATGCATCTGTTTGAGCCACTGCTTATAGCGTGCATCTGCCTGTTCTGGCATAATGTTGAAATCTCGATGAAAACGGCCATGTAGAAAACTCTGATCACACATGGGTAGCAACTGCTCGAGTGTAATATGGTGATCGATCGTTGCTAGAGGGTCACTTTTTGCTAGCCATTTCTCACGCAGACATACGGGTTCAATCAGCGTATCGGTATAATGAAAACCGTATTGATGTAGTAGTGTTTTGTCAGCCAGTGGGTCAATCTTTATGGTGTAATGACCGGTTGTAGTGGCTGCCAAAGAGAGCGTTTCTAAATCGTATTGCGTGATTTCAAAACAATCCATACCAAATGCGGCTGAATCCCAAGGGGTAGGTTTTATGTTAGTCATTACAAAAGGTCTTGTGGTTAATGATATAGAGTGGTCTTTTTTTTGTTTCATCAAATGTTTTACCTAGATAGATACCGATAATACCAAGGTTGCCAATAATAATACCGCCAAGAAAGTAGAGCGATATAATGAGGCTGCTCCAGCCCATAATGGGGATATTAAAAAATGCTGAATAGATAAGTAGAGCGATGCCAGCTAGAAAAGAGGCCATGGCAATACTGAAGCCAAAGCGGATCGAGATGCGTAACGGTTTATCTGAATAGGCAATAATCGTATCTGTACCGAGTTTGAGTAGCTGTTTGAATGTATAAGTCGATTCTCCAGCGAAGCGGCTGGCATGTTCCACTTCGATCTTGGCCGCAGAAAAGCCCAGCCAGTTGACCATGCCGGGTAGAAAACGGAGGCATTCACGAATCTGGCAGCAGTGCTGTACTACCTTGGCAGACATAATGCGAAAGTTACCAACGCTGGGGTCGTAATCCATATCGGTTAGATAGTTAAATAAGCGATAGAAGAGGCGTGATGAGAGCTGTTTGTTCATGTTATCTTTGCGGTTGATTCGCTGGGCCAATACCACTTCGTAGCCTTCGAGTGCTTTGGCATAGAGCTTGGGGATCTCTTCCGGTTGATCTTGCAGGTCGCAGTCCATGACAATAATCCAGTCGCCTTTGCAATAGTCTAATCCCGCCGTAATGCCATAGTGTTGACCAAAGTTTCGACTGAACTGAATCCCTTTAATGCGGGGGTCCCGCTTTGATAGCTGTTGAATGATCTCCCACGAGCGGTCACCACCACAGTCTTCGACCAGGATGCACTCAAAATCGGATGTGATCCTCTCCAATGATTCAATCAGTCGCCGGTACAGCTCAGGCAGACAGTCTTCGGCCTTATAAACGGGGATCACTACGGAGAGATGTGTCATGCGGCAAGCCTAGCAGATGCCATGGCAATGGAAAAAGTGAAGTTATTTTGAATGCTCATGATTTGCAGATCAAAATTGCATGAGAGTAGGGGATATTGAGCAGATCTTCCCGTACCTGCAGATCAATATGCGAGAAATGATCTGATGCAAGTGCTTGGTAGTTGCTTGGCGTGCGCACACACTGTCCGCGATCTTTACTGATGATCCAGCGCGCAAATGAACGCTGTTCGGGGGTATACGTTGGATCAATCGTTATGAGAGAGCCGCCTGGTTTGAGTGCTTGAGCTGCTAGGGCAAAGAGTCTGCGTGCTTCCGTATCATTCAAATGGTGTAGCAGGCCAAAGGCCATGACAATATCGAACGGTTCGATATCGTTCAGTGAAGCTTCTCGGACCAGTTCGGCGCGAAAAGTACCGCGAGTGCCGAAGGCTTGTTTTGCCTTATTGATATAGGCATCGGAGGCATCGAAACCGTAGTATTCGATATTTTCGGGTAGGTGGCGTAAAATCTCAGCGGTACCACAGCCGATATCTAACATGCGAAAATTTCCATGGTTAGGGAAATAATCCTTTACCAATAGGCGACGTGCTTTTTCAGCACCGACCATACGCTGAGCTAAATTATAAACTGGAGCGCTGGAGAAAATAGCTCGAAAGCCTGTTATTTTTTGTGCCATTAGCTCTGTTTCCTTTTATGGATTTCAACAATCATGGGCGTCGCGAATGCGGGTGGAATATGTTTAATAAGGGTGGCTAGCCATGTGCGCATGATAAAACAGGCTATATTTGCCACGATGCCTTGATGCCGGCTGGCAAATAACGGGTCTTCTTTAACTCTTTTAAGCGCCTTATATAGTAGAGATCGTTCAAATTGGAATGATAAACCCCGCTTTCGGCAGTGCTGTTTTATGGCGTGACAGGTGATGAAATTTAGAGAGTTCCAAATGCCATCATCGCAATCGCTACGCAGAAAAAGACGCTTGCTGATTTTTTGAAAATGTCTGAATACGGGTATGCCGTAGTGCGGTTCGTAAGGTACGCTGTAGTTTGGGCAGGCGTGGAGCATTTTTCCATCAGCAGTCATGACTGTTGTCATGGCATCAAAAGCTTCCGGCCACTGTGGAATATGCTCGATGACGTTGTTGCTGAATATAAGGTGAAAAGTGCCATCAGTCGCAATGTTTAGTTGCTGTGCTGACTTATTGAGTACAGGCAGGTCAATAGTTTTGAAATGTATGAGAATGGCTTCTTTTATCTGTGCAAACAGGTCGAAGCCGCCCATGGCTGGTTCTAGGGCGGTAATATTGTAACCTTGCTGCCTGAGAAATAGGCTGGTTAAACAGAGGCCGGCGCCAATTTCAAGTATGCGGCCAGTTGTATGTAGATGAGGCTCGATGAGTTCGATGGTGACTCTTGATTCGTTTGCATAAGTATCAAACATAGAACCAATGGCGTTCGCTTGAAGATCGCTCTGCTTAGCTAATTTTTGTGCCAGTTCAGTAAAAGGAATTTGCTCTAAAAAACAATTGAGTTCCGTGAGTAGTGAACCATTCTCTTTATGTGTGGTGATCGTAACACCTCTGTTAACCGAAGCATGAGTAGCTTTTATTAATGTGAGCGAACGCTAGCATGGCTGATGTGGTGATTCCAAAGGAAGAGATAAAATGACGCTTGATCGATATATATTGAGAATGTGGCTGGGGCCATTCCTAGGTGGTCTTTTTTTAGTTCTGGCCGTGATGTTGTTAGGGCGCACCTTGAAGTTACTGGCTGAAGTCTCCGATAGTTCGGCGGCGTGGCTGTTGATTGGTGAGTTATTGGTGTTAACAACGCCCTATTTTTTACTTCTTACCGTGCCGATGGCCTTTTTTCTGTCCCTACAAAACACGATTTCTAGCCTGCAACAGAGTAGTGAAATGGATGCCTTGCGTGCTTCGGGCATATCATATCGACGTATGTTTAGAGTGTTTTTTGTTATTGTTGGGCTATTATGGTTGGGCTTGAGTTATGCTTCAATGGTGCTGCTGCCGCAGGGGCAGCTTGGCTTTAATAATATACTGGTCAAGGTGTATGCCATGAAAGGTGCTATTAGTTTTGCTCCGCAACGTTTTACGCAAGGACTTGATGGCATTACCGTTTATGTGGATGGTGAAGATGAGGTAGGAAACTACCATGGTCTGATATTAGAGGATCACCGTGATGGTGTATCGGTGATTTATACAGCTAAAGAAGCCCGTTTTGAGATGGGTGGTGCATATCTATTATTGAAATTGAAAGATGGTGTGCGTTTGGAAGGAGAAGGGGAAGAGCAGCGCATGCTCAGCTTTGATCGCTATCAGGTGAGTATTCCAGTGCCGGTAGGTCAGAGGAAAATACTACACTCTAAAGATCATGTGACGATGATGACGGTGTCAGAGTTGTGGCATGCGCTGCAATCAACAGAGGACGGTCCCACTATAGCCGAGTGGCATAGGCGTCTACTATTGCCAACAACGATTATTATTCTGTTCTTTTTTGCCTTGCCGCTGACATTAACACAGAAGCGTTCAGGAAAAGCAGGCTCCATGATCGCAGGCGTTGCCATGCTGGTGATCGTTTACAATGTGCAACTACTATTGCAGCATAAGGTTAGCCAGGCAGTTTTCCCGGGTTGGTCGATGTGGCTGGGCCAAGCCGTGCTACTCGGTTTGGGTGTTTATCTGTCCAAACGGGCTGAAACTGATCGGCTGCCCAAGCTGTTTGGCTATGTGGGTGAATGGATCTTCCGCTTACATCAGCTCATCATGAAGGGCTTGGCACGGCGCTGGAAATCTTAAGATTGAAATTATCGGCTTCCCTTTTAAGACGGAACAACCATGATCACAAAAATTTACGTCATGATTGAGGTGCGCGGAACAAACCGTCTCTTTGCTCGTCATTCCCGTGAAGACGGGAATCCATTAGTTTTAGAAACAAGCAGAGCGTTTCAGATATGGATTCCCGATTCAACCCTCGGGAATGACGGGCGGGGGGTGTTTCTCTTGCTTTGTCTCGTCATTCCCGTGAAGACGGGAATCCAT
>JAUZRH010000100.1 GCA_030950555.1 Mariprofundus sp.
CAATCATAATTACCATACATCCTTACGTGACGGATTCGTGCCAAAAGCATAGATGCCTCCAGCTTGCCTGTCATGTTCCTACGGGTTTTATCGGGAACCCAGATGAGCCAATGGATCCCCGATAAAACCATTCGGGGATGACGGGACAAAACCACAAATAACGCAGGACAGAACAAGCCTCCCCTGGACCCAAGAGATATAAAAGCAGTATTGATAGATTGTAAGTTGAACTTATAATCTGTCAGACTATGGCCATATACTGATTCAACGCAGTGCTGAAAGCACCTTAGGGCCGCGGAAAGAAGAAATCATCCAATTCTGCTGGTCTATAAGTCCGCATTCTGCGTTGCCACATCAGTTACATAGCCCTGCTATGCGCTTGATTTGGCGCCTTGAATCCAACAACTATCCTGCGCTTAACCTGGATACTTTATTTTTTCCGCGGCCCTTAACTCGCTTGAGTCGTGGGTTTCCGGTTATTGGCATTATCGGACCAAGGCGGGCAAGACTACGCTGGCCAGAGTGGCATTCCCTGATAAACCTTAGCAGACGTTGGAAGATCTGGATCAACTGGATTATGCGCAGAGTGATCCGCGTGGCTTTTTGGCGCAGTTTCCTGACGGTGCGGTTCTGGATGAGGTGCAGCGTTGCCCTGAACTCTTCTCATACCTGCAAGGTATTGTCGATCAACATCAGGTCATGGGTGAATTTGTGTTGACCGGATCACAACAGTTTGGTTTCCGTGAGAAAATATCCCAAAGTTTGGCAGGGCGCATCGGCTTGTTGCACCTGTTGCCGCTGAGCAGCCTGGAGCTACGCTTGCATCATCCTGCGGTTGAGAGCGTACTCGATGTGGAGATGTTCAAAGGTTTTTATCCTCCCATACATGATCGTGCAGTGCAGGTGAGACGCGTATCATTGGTGATGATGCTTTTGCAAACAAGGTGCTGGAAATGCGTGCGGTCGGTGAGGTGCGTTATGATTTGGATGAGTGCATTGAGGTCGTATGTCGGTATATGAGCTGTAACCAGACGTTCTTTCGCAGCGTGGTCGCATGCGGAAACCATCCGAAGAAAGAGCTGTTGTTGCATGCTTAATCCGGCGCCATGGCAAGGCGATCTTGAGCGCTGTCGCGAACAGATTTGGGCGGGATGTGGTGACCATGAGTACTGCTGTTCGGCGACTGGAATGGAAAATAGTCGAATCTGATGGAATGCGTAAATGGGTATGCGAAATTGAAAATCAGCTTAAGAATGTGTGATTCGTGGCACAACAGGCTCAAAGTATTAATTGCGATTCAATTGCCGTCTATTGTACGGTATGTGGTGTGGGTGTAGGCTTTTGATAATTTTGGAGGTGTTGACATGGCGGTAACTCATGCAAGAAGCTCACGCTTGGAACTGCGTTTATCGAGTGATGTGAAAAGTCTTTTGCAGCAGGCGGCGGATGCTATGGGAAAAAAGCTTAGCGAGTTTGTGATTGATTCAGCCAGGCATGAGGCGGTGGATGTGATTGCGGACAGGCGGGTTTTTCTGCTTGATGATCAGCGCATGGCTGAATTCGAGGCAATTCTGGATCGACCTGTGCAGGAGAATGCCAAACTTAAGAAAATGATGGCGACGGACAATATTTTCCAGTGAAGGTATCTGCGCCGGAAAAGCTTTGTGAAAGGCATATCACCGCTGCATTCGATTGCGGCAATGGAGATTTGAACAGGTTTCTGAAAAAGCATGCCTACATCAATCAGCTGTCCTGCAATTCAACCACCTATGTCGCTTGCACGGAGAATACGGTGGCGGCGTATTACACCATCACCCTGGCCTCGGTGGCGCATCAGGATGCGTCGGCCAACGTAAAAGCGGGCCAGCTCCGATATCCGATTCCGGTGATTCTTCTGGCGAGATTGGCGGTGGGTTCGGCCTGGCAAGGAAATGGCTTGGGAAAAGGTCTGCTCAAAGATGCCTGCATGCGGGTGTTGATGGTGGCGGATATCGCCGGTTGCCGGGCGCTCCTTATCCACACCAAAGATGAGCAGGCACGGAAATGGTATATGCAATTTGGCATGGAACCATCCCCCACTGATCCATTGCACCTGCTGCTGCCGATCAAGGATTTGCGAGGATTGTAGTGCTGAAATAGATGTGATGGCCCAGCATCCGACATCAATGTGATGGGGTCAGGCTTGACTTATTGACATTTAAGAAAACGATTTACGCATGGTGCGTAAACCAAGAGTGCAGATACCCGGTGGCTACTATCATGTGATGGAAAAATACCACTATCCAGGATCAGCCTGAACCTGGCTTTTGATATGCTTGGTACATCAACAGCAGACGACAAACGGTTGGTCATCTGTTTCAGGGACGATACAAGCACAAGGGCAAGTTCTTTACGGGAATGACGAGCGTAATACTTAAATCACCTTACCATGCGTAGAAATGTGTATTGTTGTAGCCAAAAAGAGGGGGGCTATTTAAACCCTCATTTAGGAGCTATTTCGACAGCTTAGGCTACGAATATATCATGTATTTGTTAGCTTTTAAAAGAGCAGTAAAGATGGTCTCGTTTTTAATAGGTAAACTGTCCCCTGATTTCTTGTCCGTCATTCCCGGCCCACGCCTTCGCGGGGGCAGGTTCTCCACGGGACTGACGAGCAAAGAGACGGCTTGTTCCGCGCACCTCAATCATGACGTGAATTGTTGTAATCATTGTTGTCCCGTCTTAAAAGGGAAGCCGCTCTCCGTAAGCGGGTGACTGAAATTGAAAGGTTTGTTATCACTATTTAAAAACTTTTTCCCATGACAGCATGTTGACATCTAGACTTTAGAGCCAATTGCAAAACTCGTGAGCGGCGATCGGCGGCCCCACTTTGGTCCAACCCGCGCTGTTGTTTGCTCCATGGAACCACCATGCACCTCATTCCACCTCAAAAATGGACTCAAAGTGGGATTGCCGCTCATCCACCCA
>JAUZRH010000101.1 GCA_030950555.1 Mariprofundus sp.
TATAACGGGACAACAATACCAGAGCCTTGCGAGGTTAAAGCTAGGCTGTCGAAATAGCCCCTAAATGAGAGTTTAAATATTCCCATCTTTTTGTTTGCAACAATACCTCCCTCTACGCATGCTAACGTGATTTAAGCATTATGCCCGTCATTCCCGTGGAGAACCTGCCCCCGCGAAGGCGTGGGGCGGAGTGTTGTTTGAGCCAAAAAGCGAGGAACATTTACCCTCCCCCATTTAGGGCTTATTTCGGCCGCCTGGCTCTACCCCCTTTTACCTCTATCTTAATGCAACAGCGCCATTATCTGCTTACCTAGTAACGTTGGATTACGTTCCACACAGACACCAGCCGCTTCAAGGGCAGTAAATTTGGCTTCTGCAGTCCCTTTGCCACCGGAAATAATCGCACCAGCATGGCCCATCCGTTTCCCCTTGGGGGCGGTAGCACCTGCGATAAAGGCTACAACAGGCTTACTCACATGGTCGCGAATAAAGGCCGCGGCATTCTCCTCATCTGAGCCACCAATCTCACCAATCATCACCACGCCTTCAGTTTGATCATCCGCCTCAAACAGCTTCAAAGCATCGATAAAGCTCATTCCATGAATAGGGTCGCCACCCATGCCGATACAGGTAGATTGTCCCAAGCCAGCATTACTGAGTTGCTCCACAGCTTCATAGGTTAACGTACCTGAACGAGAGATCACGCCGACTCTACCCGGCAGGTGAATATGGCCAGGCATAATGCCTATCTTTGCCTCACCTGGTGTAATAATGCCCGGGCAATTCGGGCCAATCAGTATACAGTCACAAGTGGCAATCTTACGCTTTACCGCCAGCATATCCTGAACTGGAATACCTTCAGTAATACATGTAATAAGTTTTATCCCGGCCATCGCTGCTTCTACAATAGCCTCTGCGGCAAAACGGGGAGGCACAAATATGACTGTTGCCTCAGCCCCCTGCTGCTGCACGGCATCGGCGACTGAATCAAACACCGGCCGATCCAGATGAATCTGACCACCCTTACCGGGAGTGACGCCACCAACAAAAGTCGTGCCATAGGCAATCATCTGTTCTGAATGAAATGTCCCCTGCTTACCCGTAAAACCCTGACAGATTACACGTGTCTGTTTATCAAGTAATACGCCCATATTAATGTCCCCCTGCTGCTGCCACAGCCAGTTGTGCTGCCTGATCCAGGTCCGTTGCCCAGCGCACATCAAGCCCTGCTTGGCGAATTAACTGCTTACCAAGCTTTTCATTGGTACCCACCAGACGCATCACTACCGGCACCCGCATCGGATGAGTTTTGATTGCCTCAATCAAACCTAATGAGATCAAATCACAGCGTACAATACCGCCGAAAATATTAACCAATATGGCTTTTACATGGGTATCCCCAAAAAGCAGTTTAAATGCTTCGCAAACAGCATCGACCGTCACACCACCACCGACGTCTAGAAAATTGGCCGGTTTATCACCCTTGAGCTGAATAATATCCATTGTCCCCATCGCCAAACCAGCGCCATTAACCATACAGCCAATCCGCCCATCAAGCGCAATATAGTTCAGCCCGAATGTTGCCGCTTCTGTTTCACGGGCTTCCTCTTCAGCAAGGTCACGCATTGCCGCTAAATCAGCCTGTCGATAAAGGGCGTTATCATCAATCGCCATCTTGGCATCGAGTGCAACAAGTTCACCTGCAGCCGTCTCAACCAGCGGATTTAACTCCAACAGACTACAATCACTGTCAACAAAGGTGCGGTAGAGTGCTTCTGCAAGACGGGGGAAAGCATCTGCCGCTCGCCCACGCAGTCCCAGCTTATCGATCATCATGGCGCAATTGGCAGCACTGACACCTATTTCTCCATCCACAGGACAGCTCAGAATTTGCTGAGGTGTTGTCGCTGCCACCCGCTCAATATCCATACCACCCGCAGAGCTCACCACAAATGATAGCGACTCCGCTTGCCGGTCAACTAGTAAACTTAGGTAATATTCATGGGCAATATCCAATCCTTGCTCCACATATACCTTATGAATCTGCTTACCAGCAGCAGCTGTTTGAGCAGTAACCAGCGTCGAACCCAATAGCGCACTGGCCGCTTCACTAACCTCGTTTAACGAATGGCACAGACGCACGCCACCCGCTTTACCACGGCCACCCGCATGAATCTGCGCTTTAACCACCCAGACATCTCCACCCAACTCAGTCGCTGCCGCAACGGCACTTGCAACTGTTGAGCTTGCCACCCCTGCCGGAACGCTTACACCAAATTTTTTCAACACTGCTTTGGCTTGATACTCATGTATGTTCACACTGACTCCTTATAAGAGGAAATTGTAAAACCATCTGCACAACGAACAGTTATAGTCAAAAACTTTTCACCTCAAAACAAGCGTATAAGGCATAAGCGATCTCTTCCTTCCTTTTGTCCTGATAGGGCTTTAAAAAAAGTAGGAAGACGAGATTACTTACGTGCCTTTGCTAATACGCTGCGATGCATGGATCTGAATAGCCATATAAATACTGTAATATTATAAGCCATTCCATCCATCACTTGCGCTGGTTTAAAAGTGCTCTAGAGCATCGACATCTTTCATCAACACCTTCACTGCCTGCAGTGATTTTTCAAGTTGAGATTTCTCATCATCCGTCAGGTCCAGCTCAATCACACTCTCCACACCACCGCCACCCAGCTTACAGGGCACGCCCATATAATAACCATCCACACCATACTCACCTTCGAGAAAGGCGGCACAAGGCATAATACGTTTTTTATCTTTTAATATTGATTCCGCCATCGCCACCACCGATGCACCCGGTGCATAAAAGGCAGAACCTGTTTTTAACAGCTCAACAATCTCCGCACCACCATCGGCTGTACGCTGGCATATTGCTTGCACCCGCTCTTCACTAAGTAGCTCGGTAATTGGAATGCCTGCAACTGTAGAGTAACGCGGTAGTGGCACCATCGTATCGCCATGACCACCCAGCACGAAGGCCGTCACATCTTCAATAGAGACATCCATCTCACGCCCAATAAAAGCACGCATGCGCGCAGAATCTAGTACACCGGCCATACCAATCACACGCTGCTTTGGAAAACGGGAGACTTTCAGAGCGGTATAAACCATGGCATCCAGGGGATTTGTCACCACTAAAATCACACAATCAGGGGAGTAGTGAACTATATTTTTTGTTACCTCAGCAACAATTTTCACATTAATCGACAATAGATCATCACGACTCATACCCGGCTTGCGCGCAATACCGGCAGTAATGATCACCAGGTCAGAATCAGCCGTATCTGCATAATCCTGCGTACCATGGACAACAGCATCAAAACCTTGAATCGGCGAGGCTTCGTACATATCCAATGATTTACCCTGTGGTACGCCATCCATCACATCGATCATCACGATATTGGCCAACTCTTTCTGAGCCAGTAAAAATGCGGCCGTAGCGCCTACATTGCCTGCCCCAACGACCGTAACCTTTTTCCGATGAAATACGATATTACTCTTATCCTTCGTCTCCGACCAACGCATAAAATCTCCCTTTCACCAAGCTTTCTATATTCGAACGCTTATCATATATCCGCCGCCCTAATATTTTTTGTCGCCACAACTATAATGACTCAAGCTTGTACTGTCTTTTCTCGTCATTCCAGTGAAGAGGGGAATCCATTATTATCAATCACATGCTTCACCAAATAGATTCCCGATCAGGTCGGGAATGACGGACAATCCATACTTGAATCACTATACTCACCAAATTAACTCGGAGTTACGTCCAATCAACCATTTCAACTTATCTCAAACATCTAATCTTGATGCTTGGAGTCATCATCAGGTGCAAGCATAAACTGTTATCGAAATAATAGAAATAGCGGCGTTTCCGCTAAGCGCTAGAAGGCTGTCCTAGATTCCATACTCTGCCCCCCTCTAGCCAGACTTGCATGCCCACGCAGGAGCGAGAAAACGAGTAAGAGCTAGGGGCCACGGAAAGCATAAAGTATCCAGATTATGCGCAGGATAAAAGTTGGATTCAAGGCGTCAAATCAAGCGCATAAGCAAGTCCTGAATGGGCGCGATAGCCTACTACCTTTAGTCGTAACTCTGTGGCAACGCAGAATGCGGACTTATAGACCAGCACGTGCATGATTTATGCTTTCCGCGGCCCTTACCTTGCCTTTGCGGTGTAAAGTTTTTCATACCATTCAAAGTCTCAAATAGAGTATAAAGGATGCCAATAGTTGTAATAAAAATAACTCAATGTCATATTAGCGATCACGTTTATGCACAGGAGATCCACATGTCTGATCATGGTGATAAAAACAACAAGTATGGCATCACAGATTTTGTATCTGATATTTCAGATGCTCAAGATACCGCCACTAGTAGTGTTGTTGCCCATAGTCACGTTGCAGGCCATGGACTAGGCAAAGCCGCTCTCTCTGCCAGCATAGGATCGGGCCCCGTTCCAGGCTATGCCATGGGACTGGGAGCCATACACCATGCAGCACTTGCTGCCGGCGGTGGCGCCGGTGGCGGACTACTTGCAGGAAAAGCTAGCGGACTAAAGCTTGGCTTAGGACTTCACACCTTAATGGGGCCAATTATATTAGGTTCACTTCTCGGCTTAGGGAGTTATGCTCTATTCAAATATTACACGCGAAGCCTAGAACCCTCAACAGCTACGTCCTAAGGGCCACGGAAAGAATAAAGTATCCAGATTATGCGCAGCATAGTTGTTGGATTCAAGGCGCCAAATCAAGCGCATAAGCAAGCCCTGAATGGGCGCGATAGCCTACTGCCTTTAGTCGTAACTCTGTGGCAACGCAGAATACGGACTTATAGACCAGCAGAATTGGATGATTTATTCTTTCCGCGGCCCTAAGTGCGTTAAGAACAGGCGGGGGGCTGGTAGCAAACTAAAGTTGACCCCAGGTCAAGGACAGGTTGTTGGTTAATTTAAGAGTACCTCCCCCCAGTAGTGTTTTTTTGTGTAAATCCACTCATTAATCTCGTCAAGTTTAGCTATGCTACCAATGCCTTTTTATGCTCGCCAAAATGCATTTCTGCGGGTGTTTTCTCGTCTAGGCCTTGATGCCTCCGTTCGAA
>JAUZRH010000102.1 GCA_030950555.1 Mariprofundus sp.
TTCAAGGCGCCAAATCAAGCGCATAAGCAAGCCCTGAATGGGCGCGATAGCCTACTGCCTTTAGTCGTAACTCTGTGGCAACGCAGAATGCGGACTTATAGACCAGCACGTGGATGATTTATTCTTTCCGCGGCCCTAAAGCCCCTCCTCAGATCTTCTGCAACAAAACTAAAACATCGAGTATTACAATGTTACAACGCCGTCAGCAGTACCCATTAATACGACATCGGCTCCTTGATGAGAGAAAATACCATTGGTCACGACACCAGGCACACTATTCAATTCATCTTCCAACGCACGCGCATCAGTCACTTTTAGTTCATGTACATCAATAATAATATTACCATTATCTGTCACAAAACCTTCGCGTAATTTAGGCACACCACCAAGTCCAACAACAATCCCAGCCACAAGTTCACGCGCCATAGGGATCACTTCAATAGGCAGTGGAAAAGCACCAAGAAACGCTACCTGCTTACTTTCATCAACAATACAGACAAACTGGTCCGAAGCTGCTGCAACTATTTTTTCACGTGTCAACGCACCGCCGCCACCCTTCACCAGATTTTTTCCGCCATCAAACTCATCAGCACCATCAATATAAACGGATAGGGATTTCACCTGTTTCAGCGCTTGATTCAAATCCAACACCACAATCCCATGCCCAGCCAAGCGCTCTGCTGTCACTTCCGAACTTGCAACTGCACCCAAAATATCATTTTTCATCGACGCCAATGCATCAATAAACATATTCGCTGTAGAACCAGTTCCCACACCCACAATCGAACCTGCTTTCACATAAGCTAGAGCCGCCTCTGCGACTTTCTTTTTCATCTCATTCTGGGCCATCATCCCCTCCAATTATAACAGTGGCTATACTAGCACAAACAAAACCTTCGGCAAAAGCAATAGTAATTTATTGTAGCTATTGAGAACCATTCATCACAACCAAAAGGTATAATCACACTAATTTATTCGCCCCCTTTGTTGTGATGGACTTAAAAAAACAGGATGTTCCAGCGTATTACTTATGTAGATTTCCCATCCGGTTAGAAAAACCATAGCTTAATCCGCATGTTTATACATATGGCCGCGATCGACATCACACTCAACATACTACTTAGCGTTGGTACCGCACAATTAGCATGGCTTTCCGTCATACTCGTCCGTCACGGTGTACCACCTCGCTCCATTCAGCATGCCATATTACCGTTACTGGCAATCTGGATTCTTATGTGGCCGATCTACAATGATCCGCGAAGCCTATGGCTAGGGCTCGCGGTACTACTACTGCCGTCCATACTAGCTCTATCACTAAAATCACCATTCTGGCAGCAGTTACGCCTCGCTTGGACAGCAACGCCCGTGGAGATGGATTTAAAGATCTACCACAATATTCAATTGCCACCATTAATACACCCGATCTTAGCGCTACTGGTGACCATCGCTTGGTTCCAATCTATACCAGAATTTGGCTTTGGTTTAGCCCTCTGCCTTTGCCTTGCATTTTCTGCAGCCTACTGGATAGACAACTTAGCAGAGCACCTACCTTATATTCGCACGCTTGGTTTCCCAGCCCACCCTGACCAGACTCTTGCTGGTCACCTTGCCCTAATCACTATCTCCATCATAGTGCTATGCTGGAGCCTACATGTCTACCATGGTACTGACTGGCAAACCCTATTTATTGCCACGCTGATTACTGCTCTGACAGCTTCAGCCACCCGCGCGCTGGTTCCCGGTCAGTGGTACACTGCCTCCGCCATGCTTAGCATGGGTTTTGTCATGTGGTTATTATAAGAGCTGAAGTTTGGCATCCTTCACCAGCTATAGTGATTCAAGTATGGACTGTCCGTCATTCCCGAACTGATCGGGAGTCCATTTGCTGAAGCATGTGATTGATAGCCATGGATTCCCGCACCTCACTTTCCCGGAGGCAAGCTCTTCGCGGAAGGCAAGAGAAACGGTTTGTTTGGCTAACCCTATCGCGTAGCGGGAACGCCGCTCAAGCTTCCCGAGGGTTTGATCGGGAATCCATATCAAATAAACGCTCTGCTTGATTCTGAAAGAAGTATGCGTTCCCACGCAGGAGCGTGGGAACGAGGAAGGCGTGGAGCGAGTCTAACGCAAACTGGCAACAGCTTTTGCAATACGGCTGACGGCATCTTCTAATGTTTCCTGCGCCACTGCATAGGAAAAACGCACAAAACCAGGCGCACCGAACGCGGTTCCCGGTACTAGTGCTACACCACTATCTTCCAACAACCACTCACACAGTGCAACATCATCTTCAATCACAAGGCCTGATTCTGTTTTTTTGCCAATCAACGCTGACACAGAAGGGAACACGTAAAATGCGCCATCTGGCATCATCGCATGCATGCCAGCAATTGCATTGATGGCATGAACCAACCAACCTCGTCGCTTCTCATACGTTGCCACCATCTCATCCAGTGCATCCGTTGGACCTTTTAATGCCGCCAATGCCGCTTTTTGCGCAATAGAGTTTGGATTGGAGGTGCTCTGCCCCTGCACTTTACTCATCGCTTTGATAATATCTAAAGGACCAACGCAAAAACCGATACGCCAACCCGTCATGCAGTAAGCTTTGGATACACCATTAAAGGTAACCGTCTGTTCTTTTAAATCAGGGTTCACCTCGGCAAAGGTGGCAAATGGCTTTCCATCAAATATGATTTTTTCATACATATCATCGGTCACCACAAGTAGATCCGGATAATGACGCACCACAGCACCAATCGCCATCAATTCGTCAGCTGTATAGACCATGCCTGTAGGGTTAGAAGGCGAGTTCAAAAAAAGCACTTTACAAGGCTGCTGAACAAGTACCGCTTGCAGTTGCTCTGCACTCATTTTAAACTGGTTTTCTGCCAAAGTAGGTATAATTATCGGCACACCATCTGTAAGCTTGACCATATCCGGGTAGGAGACCCAATAAGGCGAAGGAATAACAGCATGATCACCCGGATTCATCACGGCCATCAGTAGATTAAATATACACTGTTTTCCACCCGTTGAAACCAAAACTTCAGCGGGGCTATAATCCATGTGATTATCACGACTGAATTTTTCAGCAATCGCCTGACGCAATTCCGGAATACCAGCCACAGCCGTATAACGGGTAAAACCACTGTTGATTGCTGCAATTCCCGCCTCGCGAGCTGCCAGAGGCGTATCAAAATCCGGTTCGCCCACCGACAGTGAAATCACACTACGCCCTGCTGCACGCATTTCAGCCGCTTTTGCGGTTATCGCCAAAGTGGCGGATGGTTTAATCTTTTGGACACGAGTAGATAGTCGATTCATGTCAAAATGATGCCACAATGACAGCACTACTGACAAGTTTTTTTTCCATAAGTGCATGCCGCTGTTTAAACGACATCCCGAATCATTCACCGCCTGTTCCTTAACTGTGAAAGATTTGGCCCACGGGGAAGCACGCCAATTCACACATCGAAGTGGCAACTTTTCTTAATTATTCCTGTTTATAACGGTTTCTGTTGGTCATCTCTATTGCCATGCATCGCAGCTAACACAAACAGCTTTTTCAATCAAAACAGGACATCCTTCACCAGCCATAACAAATAGTTAACACTCTACGTCACCTCACAACTGGAAGATGTATCTTCATCTTCTATAGGCCAGATTATCATGGGCGTTTTTTTATTGATCCCTCACCCAACCCTCTCCCAGAGGTAGAGGGATTAAGAGGCACTGTTGCTCACATTACAGCCTATTTGAAATAGCAAGGCTCTTGCTAGGCTGTCTAAATAATCCCTAAATGAGGGTTTAATATTCCCCGCTTTTTGGCTACAATACCCCCCTCTCTCTACGCATGGTATCGTGATTTAAGCATTACTAAAAAGCCAAAAAGTGGGAACGGAATTATAACAAATACCCATATATTTCGATAGCTTAGGCTCTTACTCCCTCCGGGAGAGGGTTGGGTGAGGGAATCAACTATTTGGCGAAGCATTTTCCGTCTTACGTGGAAAGCCATTATATTCAAGCCACTCTTCAACTTTTCCGACATAGTGATTCAAGCATGGTATGCTCACCCCATCAATCCTGCGAAGCCATGGGACAAGAATCCATTGCTTTCAATCACGCTCTGCAATGGATTAAAATTGATTTGCATCCCGAGAATCAGCAGTAGGGTCCCTGAGTTATTCCTCCTTTATGGCCGTGACTGCACCAAGTCATTATTGAACTTCTACCAGCTTCGTGCGTAAAGGTATTCGATGCCTTAGCAGTTCCAAACCCTTTGGAATATAAGGGCCTCGGAAATAATAAAACATCCAAAAGGTGCGCAGGATAGTTGTTGGATTCAAGGCGCAGAAACAGGCGCATAGCTGGGCCTATGTAACTGTTTCTGCAACGTAGAAGGCGAGCTTATAGACCAGTAGAATTGGAT
>JAUZRH010000103.1 GCA_030950555.1 Mariprofundus sp.
GGGTGGATGAGCGGCAATCCCACTTTGAGTCCATTTTTGAGGTGGAATGAGGTGCATGGTGGTTCCATGGAGCAAACAACAGCGCGGGTTGGGCCAAAGTGGGGCCGCCGATCGCCGCTCACGGGTTTTGCAATTGGCTCATAGTTGACGATTTACGTTACCTTACAGCTGAAAGATGTCTCTTCACCTTCCGTAAGTCGTTTGAATCATGGTCGTTTTTTATAGCTCCCTCACCCCAACCCTCTCCCGGAGGGAGAGGGTTGGGGTGAGGGAGTTAAGGGCCGCGGGGAAATGGATCATCCCTCATATTTTTTGCAAAAGAACATAGACGACCAGTCTAATAACAAGGAGAGAAAGATGAATAATTTTGAATTTTATAACCCGACTAAAATACTGTTTGGCACGGAGACGATCGCCAAATTGGATAGTTTGACGCCAGCAGGAGCACGCGTTCTGATTCTATTCGGCGGCGAGAGTGCCCGGAAAAATGGCACGCTGGATGAAGTGAAGTCTGCCCTAGGTGACCGCCCTATATTTGAATTCGGAGGTATTGAAGCCAATCCCAGCTATGAAACGATGATGCGGGCGGTTGAGTTGGTTCGGAGTGAAAATATAGCGTTTCTACTGGCCGTGGGCGGTGGTTCGGTGATTGATGGTACAAAATTTGTTGCAGCAGCAGCTAATTATGCCGGCGAACCATGGTCGATTTTAGAAACATTTGGTCAGCATATTGAGTCGGCTCTGCCGTTTGGTACAGTGTTGACACTTCCGGCCACGGGTTCAGAAATGAATTGCGGTTCAGTGATTACTCGCCGTGAAACAAGCACCAAGTTGCCTTTTATGAGTAGTTACGTTTTTCCTCAGTTTTCTATTTTGGATCCGACCAAAACGTATACATTACCAACCAGGCAAATAGCCAATGGCGTGGTAGATGCTTTTATCCATGTTATCGAGCAATATCTAACCTATCCTGCCGGCGGCATGGTCCAAGATCGCTTTGCTGAAGGGTTGCTGCAAACCTTGGTTGAGATAGGGCCAAAAGTGTTGGCAACACCCGAAGATGCAGATTTGCGGGCTAATTTAATGTGGGTGGCAAGTATGGCGCTGAATGGTTTGATCGGGGCGGGTGTGCCGCAAGATTGGGCGACGCATATGATTGGCCATGAGCTGACAGCAGCTTACGAGATTGATCATGCACGTACTTTGGCGATTGTTCTCCCTTCACTGTTGCAGGTGCAACGCAAGGATAAACACGAAAAGTTGCTGCAATATGCAGAGCGGGTCTGGGCTATTACCGAGGGTGATGAGGATCAGCGCATTGATGAGGCTATTCGTCGCACAGTAGCCTTTTTTGAGTCGTTGGGTATGCAGACTCATCTAAGTGATTATGGCTTGGATCAAAACTCTATTGATCTTCTGCTCAAGCAACTCGAAGCGCATGGCATGACAGCATTAGGAGAGCATAAAAATATCAGCTTGGATGTCAGCCGTACGATTCTTGAAGGGGCACTGTAATGCCGCATGATTTAGATCCTGAAGATAAAGGAAATAGAAAGATCGTACTAAAATCACGCCCAATAGGTGCGCCGACGACTGCAAATATGCAGTTGACAAGCGAGCCTATCCCGCAGCCGGCAGCTGGAGAGTTACTGCTGCATACGCGTTATCTATCACTAGATCCCTACATGCGCGGTAGAATGAGTGATGTCCCTTCTTATGCTGCGCCCGTCGCTTTAGGGGAGACGATGGTTGGTAGCACGATTGCTTGCGTAGAAATATCACACCATGATGCATTTAAGGCAGGTGACTTAGTGCTTGCCTATAGTGGTTGGCAGGATTATGCCATTTCCAATGGTGATGGCTTGGTCAAATTGGACGCTCAGATGAGTCGGCCCTCGATGGCGCTGGGTGTACTCGGGATGCCGGGGTTTACGGCCTACATGGGGCTACTCGATATTGGTCAGCCAAAAGCTGGAGAGACGGTCGTTGTAGCTGCTGCAAGTGGTGCCGTCGGTGCGATTGTGGGCCAGATAGCAAAGCTTATGGGGTGCTATGTGGTCGGTATTGCTGGCGGTGATGCGAAGTGTCGTTATGTGGTGGATGAACTAGGGTTCGATGCCTGTCTGGATCACCGTAATGCGACGTTTGCTGAAGCGTTAAGCGGTGCATGTGCGAAAGGTATTGATGTTTATTTCGAAAGTGTGGGTGGAGCGGTATTTGATGCCGTGTTACCGCTACTCAATGTAAAAGCTCGGGTGGTTGTTTGTGGTTTGATTGCCAATTACAACGCCACAAAATTACCTGATGGTCCTGATCGCCTTGGCTTACTGATGGGGCAGCTATTGATTAAGCGGATTAAGATGCAGGGCTTTATCATTTTTGATGATTATGGCCCACGCTACTCAGAGTTCTTCAGCCAGATGAGCCGTTGGCTCGAACAGGGTAAAATAACCTTTCGCGAAGATATCGTTGATGGCTTAGAAGCCGCACCGGAAGCTTTGATTGGCCTGCTAGAGGGGAAAAACTTTGGCAAATTAATGGTTCGCGTATCAAAATAGTAGAGAGGATGGCTTCCTTTTAAGACGGGACAACAATGATTACAACAGCTTGCGTCATAGTGAAGGTGCGTGAAACAAGCCTTGACCTAGGCTGTCGAAATACAGGGATATTTGTTACAATGCCGTTCTACTTTTTGGCTTTTTATAGTGATTCAAGTATGGATTGTCCGTTATTCCCGACCTGATCGAGAATCCACCATTGCAGCGTGTGATTGATAACCATGGATTCCTGCCCCACGCCTTCGCGGGGGGCTGGTTCACCACGGGAATGACGGGCGTAATGCTTAAATCACGTACCATGTGTAGGGAGAGTATCGTTGTAGCCAAAAAGCGGGGCATATTTAAACGCCCCTTTAGGGGCTATTTAGTCAGCTTTGCCTCAGTCTATCGCGTTCCTTCAGCGTTTGTTTATATGGAGCTCTACTCTTTTTAGATGGTCAGGGTCATCAGCAGGGCATCTTCTCGGAGGCCGTTGCTATCGGGGGCATAATACTGTTTGCGATAACCGCTTTGGATAAAGCCTAGATCCTCATATAAAGCGTGCGCGGCCTGATTGGATAGACGTACTTCCAAGTGTATGCAGGTGATGCCTACGGCAAGGTTTTTTAGCTGTTCGCTCATCATGCGAGCGATGCCTTGACGCCGATATTCTGGGTGTACGGCGATTTGCATGATCTCTATCTCATCGATGATGGTGAGGCTGAGGATATAGCCGCATAGCTCGCCGTCTTTTTCGCATAGCAGCAAATCATAGTCGCCCTCTAATGCAGCGTAGAGCGAGGCGAAAGACCATGGTTCATGAAAGCAGCGCTTGCTCAGATTGTGCGTTGCACAGAGTGCTTCACTGCTACCTGCGCGCAGCTCATACAGTGATTCAAGCATGGGTATCACAGGCGGCCAACATTGAGTGGCTTCTCACTCGAGCCAGCAATAATAAACACCATACTTGAGAGCCAATTGCAAAACGCGTGAGCGGCGGCCCCACTTTGGCCCAACCCGCGCTGGTGTTTGCTCCATGGAACCACCATGCACCTCATTCCACCTCAAAAATGGACTCAAAGTGGAATTGCCGCTCATCCACCCAGAGTTTTGCAATTGGCTCTGTTTTAAGCATATAGTGATTCAAGCTTGAAAATGTCTTTTCCCGTCATTCCCGCGAAGGCGTGGGTAGGGAATGACGGACAATCCATAGTTGAATCACTTTAGCCCCTGCTATTCGCCTCAAAGGGTCAATAGTGTGCCTTAAAATGGAAATTCCTCGCTACGGCCTCCATTCTCGCACAGCTTCCTAGTATTTTTTCCTGATTATGTACAAAGATCAGCCAACAAAGTCGCAGGCAAGATGAGCCACGTACACACTGCAGCAGAAGGTGATTGCAAAGCAAGAGAAGCTCCCCTGGGGGACGAATTAAAGGGCAATCAGTGGTAGTCTTAGGACAATGTGAATGCCGCTTGCGGCAGAGAAAGGTAATCTGAGGTATCAGTGGTTAAATGCCGTCATGATTAACAATGGAACGAAGTCAAAGACTCAACAGCTGGGCTTCATGGGTAATCAGGTATTTTCTTGTCCTTCCTTTGCGCTGAGAAAGGTTTGCTTCTCGTTATATTTTGTGTGGAAATTCAAAGCTTATAGCTTCACCGGCGAGGGATGCGCTAGCATGTAGCTTTACCTGTCATGTTTGTGCAACTAGTCTTGCACATTCAGCTTTTATAGGCAGGTAAAGCAATGTTACAGCGTTTTTTAGGGTTATTTTCTCATGATATTTCCATTGATCTTGGTACAGCCAACACACTGATTTATGTGCGTGGTCAGGGAATTGTATTGAATGAGCCATCAGTGGTGGCCGTGCATGTGGGTGGTGGTCGGCAGCATCGGCGTGTCTTGGCTGTTGGCATGGATGCAAAACGTATGTTGGGGCGTACACCCGATTCAATTCAAGCTATTCGACCGTTAAAAGATGGTGTTATTGCTGACTTTGTAGTAACGGAAGAGATGTTAAAACAGTTTATTCGTAAAGTGCATGAGCGCTCTTGGGGTATTCATCCCCGTATTGTTATCTGTGTACCTTATGGCTCGACGCCCGTGGAGCGACGCGCTATTCGCGAGTCTGCTTTTTCTGCTGGAGCGCGGGAAGTGTATCTTATCGAAGAGCCTATGGCGGCGGCTATTGGTGCTAATTTGCCTGTGACGGAGGCATCCGGCTCGATGGTTGTGGATATTGGTGGCGGCACCAGTGAAATTGCCGTGATCTCTTATGGTGGTATCGTCTATTCGCGCTCGGTGCGTGTGGGTGGCGATAAAATGGATGAGTCCATTATCAATCACTTGCGCCGGAAATATAGTCTGCTGGTTGGCGCGCCTACTGCAGAGAGAATTAAAATCCAGTTGGGCAGTGCTTTTCCACAGGACAGCCGTCGGCAGATGGAGGTTAAGGGACGCGATCTTATTAACGGCGTACCGAAAAACCTGCTACTCGATGACTCTGAAATTCTAGAGGCGCTGACGGAGTCGGTGAATGCTATTATTGAAGGTGTTAAAGTGTGTCTGGAGCGCACACCGCCAGAGTTGGCTGCTGATATAGTGGATAAAGGGATTGTCTTGACCGGTGGCGGAGCCATGTTGGTAGGGCTCGATCAACTGCTGCGCGAAGAGACAGGCTTGCCTGTGACGATTGCTGAAAGTCCCTTAGATTGTGTTGTTTTGGGTAGTGGCCGGGTATTGGAAGAGCTGGATCGTATGAGAGGCGTACTTTTCGAGGAGTAAGCAATGGTTAGGAATAGCCGCTACCTACGTCTATATCTTCTTGGTGCGGCCCTGCTGGCGGGAATCTATATCTTTTCACAATTGGCCACGGGTTCGACGCCGATGTTATTAATGTCGCCTGTGTTAGAGGCGTTGCATGCACCCGTTCGCTGGTGGCAGTCAGCAACCTTGTGGTTTTCTGATAGTGAGCAGTTACAGGCTGATTATATCGAATATCGTCGTAAAGCAGAGCAGCAGGCGGCCTTGATTCAAGAGGGCCATAGTCTGCGCGAAGAGAATAGGCAGCTACGGCGTATATTAGAGATTGCCGATTTGCCCGGTTATCGCTGGCATGCCGCTAAAGTCCGTGGCCGTAGTCCGGAGACTATGAGTCGTCGCCTTGTTTTGCAGGTGGATAGTGTCTCGCGGGATGATGTGATTGTCTCTAGTGAAGGGCTGGTTGGTTTGGTTGATAGTACCCTGAAAGGGTATGCGACGGTGCGTACTATCTTTGATGCTTCAGTATCGGTGCCTGTGACGGTTCCAGGCACGGCTCTGGCGGCTTTAGCACGTGGCCACGGAGATACAGTGGTGGTTGATTTTATTCCACTTTCCTTAGCTCCTGAACCAGGTCAGATGCTTTTTACCAGTGGGGCTGGCGGCCTTTTTCCACCAGGAATTGCTGTTGCGCGCGTGGTCGCTATTCAGCCAGTTGCGGGTAAGCTGTTTGTGCTGACAAGCGCTGCACCAGCCGCCCATTGGCAGAGAGATAACTGGTTGGCTGTAGCCTCACAGTTGCACCTGTCGCCATGAAAATAGCCTTGATCGTGGCGCTGCTGACGCTGCTTGGTTTGAATATAAATATGGCATTTTCGGCGCAATCATTGATGCAACCGGACTGGTCGCTGGCGCTACTATTGGCTTGCTTGCTAGCTCATCGGCTTAGTTGGTTCTGGGTCTTGCCGCTTATGTTGTTACATGACGTGGTGCTCTATTGGTCGCCGGCCTCAAGCTTTGTGATGATGGCTGTGATTCCCTTGGCGATGCGCTATTTTGATCAGCGTATTGGCGTAAGTCTGCTTCACCGACTGCTGCTGTTACTATTGGGGGTTCTATTGATGCTTTTTGATGGTTGGCCTCTGCAAGCAAGCTTGTTAACACTCTGTTTATCTGTGCCCTTATGGCATTTGATGGCGAGGCAATATGCGCAACAGGCAGCTTGAACGGCGCAGTGACTTTGATCTGCGTATGTATCTATTTTACGCAGCCGTACCTCTTTTTCTGGGGCTTCTGGCCCTGCAAATTCTGAAATTACAGTGGTTTGAACATGATAAATATATGCTGCAGGCAGAACAGAATAGGCTGAATATTGTTCCAACCTTGCCTGTACGTGGTGAAATCATTGATGCCAATGGTCACGGGCTAGCGGTTAATAAAATTGCTTATCAAGTGTTACTGATTCCTGAAAGGGTTTCAGACATGCCGCAGACGCTTGCATCATTGGCCACGCTTCTAAGTTGGAGTGATGGCAAGCTTAAACACCTGCAAAAGCGTATCAAACATACGCGCCCGGATCATGCCGTTTTACTAGATGATAAGCTGCAATGGGCAGCTGTTTCTCCGCTGGCGGCAAGACTACATCACTTTCTGGGTGTGGAAGTTGAAGCAAGTAGTTATCGACAATATCCTTATGGGACTCTGACATCCCACTTGATTGGCTACCTCTCCCTAGCTAGAAAGAAGGACCTTCATGATGGTTATTATCCCAGTGAATTTGTCGGTCGTACTGGTGTGGAAAAGGCCTTTGAAAAGCAGCTACATGGAAAAGCTGGCTCCCAGCAGGAAGAAGTGGATGCCCTGGGGCGTAGGGTCGCTGTGCTGAAAAGTGCACCTTCACAGATGGGCGATGAGATACATTTAGCCTTGGATATTGATGTACAGAAGGTAGCCTCCGATGCACTGGGTGCGAGGACGGGTGCGGTTGTGGTGTTGGATGTCCATAGCGGCGCAATTATAGCCCTGCTTAGTAAGCCAGGTTATGATACCAATCGCTTTATTACAGGCTTAGAAACAGAGCAGTGGCAGCAGTGGCTACTTGATTCGCAGAACCCCCTCTTAAACAGGGCAACGCAGGCGACATATCCTCCCGCCTCAACCTTTAAGTTGGTCACGGCGATTGCTGGACTGCAGAAGGGTGTGCATATGGCTAGGGGGACAAATTTCTGTCCTGGCTATGTTGAGCTGGCAGATCGAAAGCTTCGTTGCTGGAAGCGTACAGGCCATGGCCGAGTGTCTATGGAGCGGGCCATTATAGAGTCGTGTGATGTCTATTTTTATCAATTGGGTGATCGGCTGGGTATGGGGGCGATTAGTGAAGCTGCGCTGGCCTGGGGATTGGGTGATCGGACGGGCATTCAATTGAGTCCAGAATCTCGTGGAACGGTTCCTAGTCAAAGTCCTTATATGATGTCGGCAATCAAAAACAAAGGTAGTAAACGGAAAAAATGGTTTCGCGGCGAAACTATGATTACCGCTATTGGTCAGGGTTCTTTAACTGTGACACCCCTGCAGATTGCACGCTTGGCTGCCGCTATTGCCAATGGAGGCACGGTTTTACGCCCGCAGCTGCTGGCGGATACTTTGCCAGAAGTGATACATCAGGTTGAAGTCAGTGCCGCTGATCTCGCTATTGTTAGAAAAGCGATGCGCGGTGTGGTGACGAATCTTCATGGAACGGCACATCGTGTCATGAAACATGTTTTATGGCCGGTTGCAGGCAAGACAGGGACGGCACAGGTGATCGAAATGGCGCAGGGGAAAAAAGCGGGGAATCAGGCACATTTGCAGAAGAAACTGCGGGATCATGCTTGGTTTATGGGTTATGCGCCCTACAATGATCCGCAAGTAGCCATTGCCGTTGTGGTTGAAAATGGCGGTCATGGTGGTAGTGCTGCAGGGCCTGTTGCGGCGGCAGTATTTCAGGCTTTGGCCATGAAACAGCTTGCTGCTGATGAAAAGGTGTTGCCATGATGCGGGTGTTTAAATCTATCGATTGGCTGTTGCTACTTACGCTGCTCGGCCTGGCTGCGCTGGGCATGATAACGCTCTATGCCGCGCTACATCAGGGGGTTCCAAGTTTATGGTATAAACAGGCGCTTTTCTGGGGTGTGGGAATGAGTGCTTTTGTCGGTTTATGCTTTATGCCGCTGCGCTTGTTGGGACTTGTCTGCTGGCCGCTGTATGGCTTGGCGTTGTTGATGCTTCTGCTGGTACCCTTTATAGGTGATGTTCATATGGGTGCGCGACGCTGGCTGGATCTTGGTGTGGTGAATTTACAACCCTCTGAAATCATGAAGTGGGCACTTATGTTTATGTTAGCTCACTGGTTCGCTTCACGGGAAGCGAAGGGTTGGGTGGAGATTCTGATACCACTGCTATTGATGGGGATGCCTGCTGCGTTGATACTTATGCAGCCAGATTTGGGTACCACATTGGTGCTGCTGTTTGCGGCGTCGGCTATTATTATTGCCGCAGGTCTGCCATGGCGACTCTTGGGTTTTTCTATTGTGGGGGGGATTGCCTCCTTACCTATACTTTGGCACTTTATGCATGATTATCAGAAACAGCGTGTGATGACCCTGCTTGATCCGCAATCGGATCCACTTGGGGCAGGATATCATGTGATTCAATCTTCGATTGCTATCGGCTCAGGTGGATTGTTTGGTAAGGGGTTTCTGCACGGTACGCAGGCACGCTTGCACTTTCTGCCGGAGCAGCATACGGATTTTATCTTTTCAGTTTTAGCCGAAGAGGGTGGTTTTATTGCGGTTGTGCTGCTTCTTTTTCTCTATGGTTTTTTGATATTACGTATTCTTAGGATTGCCCATAAAGCACATAGCCGCTTTGCTTCACTGCTATGTATCGGTATAGCGGCGATGTTTATTCTCTATATCAGTGTGAATATAGGCATGGTCTCGGGGGTTTTTCCTGTAGTTGGTCTACCGCTTCCTTTTATTAGCTATGGTGGCTCGGCGCTGGTGAGTATGTTGGCTGCCATGGGGCTTGTGATGCGAGTGGCCATTGAATCTGATGGACATATTC
>JAUZRH010000104.1 GCA_030950555.1 Mariprofundus sp.
TAACCTTACTAACAAGACCTTTAATCTCTCCTCAACTCAAGTCATAGTTCGCAGATTCTGGCATCCTTCACCAGCTATAAAAATAGTTAACACTCTGCGTCATCTCATAGCTGAAAGATGCCTCTTCATCTTCCGTAGGCCGTTTTAATCATGGGCGTACTTTAACCCAGCTAGTTTATGTTCATACACAAATAAAGCCACATCTTCGACTCTTAACGACATCCATAAAACAGTCAAAGACTTTCCACCACAGAGTCACGAAGGGCATGAAGATAATCATTATCATAAATAATAAAGTTCCGTATTCTATCTCCTGTCTTTCCTCTGCGTTACTCTGCGAACTCTGCGGTGAAAGACTCTAAATCGATGACACTTCAAACATATAAAAACAGGAATATCGTTTATAAGCAGTCTGTTTGAAGGCGGAATTTTATGGGTAATCAGGAATATATATGGGTGCCAGGCTTCGGTATTGTTATTATTAAGCGTCACCATTTCCTTTGGATACAGTTTTTCCCTGCAAACATTCTAATGATCGGACACCTATGCATCCGAAAGTGCTTATCAGCTTCCAATTTTTAGGATTCTACCCTTTGCAACAGATAACTGCGACAGAGCCTTCACAAATCATTCAGGTTAGGGTTCGGCTATGAGTGATACTTGCACACCTACATTTACCCCAGAAAAACCATCGCCAATCAATATGATGGCGCGCTTTCGACCTGATCTGGTTGCGTCAGCCCAGTTACCTATGAACATTGCCGAGATGCAGCAACTGGGCTGGGATGCTTGCGATATTATTATCGTCAGTGGCGATGCTTATGTGGATCATCCAAGCTTTGGCATGGGCGTGATTGGGCGCGTACTTGAAGCTTTGGGGTTTAGGGTTGGCATTATTTCCCAACCAGATTGGAAATCTGCCGATGGTTTTCGTATTTTAGGCAAACCCAATCTCTTTTTTGGCGTAACTGCTGGCAATATGGATTCCATGGTCAACCACTATACCTCCGAGCGACGTATTCGTTCCGATGATGCCTATACCCCCGGTGGCCTGGCTGGAAAGCGGCCCGATCGGGCGGTAACTGTTTATGCTCAGCGCTGTCGTGAAGCATATAAAGGGGTACCTGTGATTATCGGCAGCATTGAAGCCTCCTTGCGCCGCATTGCCCAATATGATTATTGGTCGGACAGTGTACGTCGTTCAGTACTGCCCGACGCCAAGGCGGATCTACTGGTTTTTGGCAATGGCGAACGGCAAATCATTGAAATAGCACAACGATTAGCGACTGGCGAATCGATTAAACAGATGGGCAATATTCGTGGCACGGCGCTAATGCGCAGCAGTGTGGCTGAGGGTTATCAAGAAATTGATTCCACCGAAATTGATAGCCCTGGGAAGTTAATCAAACATTCCAACCCCTACGCCATGCAACAGACAAGCAGCCAGGGGTGTAAAACAGAGCAGTCCAAAGAGAAGCATCGTGAAGTCATCAATATTGTGCCGCAGCCACGTTTGATGTCACGCAGCCTTCTTACTGAAAGCACGGTGATTCGCCTCCCCTCTTTTGAGGCGGTAAAAGCTGACCCTGTTCTTTATGCTCATGCATCCCGGTTATTGCATCTGGAGACCAACCCCGGCAATGCGCGCGCCTTGGTGCAACGACATGGAACACGGGATGTATGGCTGAATCCCCCAGCCATTCCACTCTCTACTAGTGAAATGGATTTTGTTTTTGGGCTACCCTATTCGCGCCTACCTCATCTCTCCTACGGACAACAACGGATCCCCGCTTATGACATGATTAAACATTCGGTCAATATCATGCGTGGTTGCTTTGGTGGCTGTACTTTCTGTTCGATTACAGAACATGAAGGACGCATCATTCAGAGTCGTTCAGAAGCGTCTATCATCCATGAAATTGAGCAGATTCGCGATAAAACACCGGCCTTTTCAGGCATCATATCCGATTTAGGCGGTCCCACGGCGAATATGTACCGTTTAGCCTGTAAATCTAGCGATATTGAGGCTGCCTGCCGTAAACCATCC
The DNA here is from genome assembly GCA_030950555.1 of Mariprofundus sp. Classification (GTDB taxonomy): domain Bacteria; phylum Pseudomonadota; class Zetaproteobacteria; order Mariprofundales; family Mariprofundaceae; genus Mariprofundus. The sequence goes on from JAUZRH010000104.1 coordinate 2,048, forward strand.
TGCGTATTTCCCGATATATGTAAAAATCTAAATACCGACCATGCACCGCTGATTCATCTCTACCGACGGGCAAGAACGCTGCCCGGCATTAAACGCATCTTTATCGCCTCCGGCTTGCGTTATGATCTGGCCGTCACCTCACCTGAATATATTGAAGAACTCGCCACCCACCATGTTGGTGGCTATCTGAAAATTGCCCCTGAGCATACAGAAGAGGGGGTACTCAATAAGATGATGAAGCCCGGCATCGGGAGTTTTGATCGCTTTAAAAAGATGTTTGATGATGCTTCAAGAAAAGCCGGTAAAAAACAGTATCTCATCCCCTACTTTATCGCAGCTCATCCCGGCACCACCGATAATGATATGCTCAATCTAGCCCTCTGGTTAAAATCAAACAGCTTCAAACCCGATCAAGTGCAAGCCTTTCTCCCCTCACCCATGGCCACAGCATCGGCAATGTACTATTCAGAACGCAATCCACTAAAAAAGATTACTCAAACAAGTGAAACCGTATCCACGCCAAAGCGTAAAAAACAACGCGATCTGCATAAAGCATTTCTGCGCTATCATGACCCGGATAATTGGCCTTTACTTCGCGAAGCGCTCAAAAAAATGGGTCGCGGTGCGTTAATCGGAAGTGGTCCGGAATGCTTGGTACCAACAGAAAACGGGGCCAGTAGAGAGAGGGAAAATTTCCGTAAACATAAACCGACCCATCAACCCAGCAAGGGCCGCAAAAAGAGATCATAGTTTCGCTTTATAGAGCGTTTCTGTTGATGTGGATTCCCGATGCAACCCTCGGCAATGACGGGCGAGTGTCTGTATGCTCGTCATTTCCGCGTAGGCGTGGGGAGGGAATGACGGACAATCCATACTTGAATCACTATATTTGCCTCAAATAGGGTGTAGTCCAAGGCAATCCCGCTTTCCCTCTCCACGGTCTCCATTCCCGGACCGCCTCCTAGGCTAATGGCCACGGAAACAAACAATAATCCCATTCTG
>JAUZRH010000105.1 GCA_030950555.1 Mariprofundus sp.
CTGCGTTGCCACAGAGTTACGACTAAAGGCAGTAGGCTATCGCGCCCATTCAGGGCTTGCTTATGCGCTTGATTTGGCGCCTTGAATCCAACAACTATCCTGCGCATAACCTGGATACTTTATTCTTTCCGTGGCCCTTAAATTGATGCAGTATAACTCATGCCTGACCTCACACCTGTATCTACATTGAATACAAAGAAGAGCGAATATACGGGTGTAGGGAATTACTAAAGTAGATTTATTTTTATTTGTACTCTGTGTGCTTTGTGCTGAGAAGCTATAAACTTTGATTTTGATAGCTGTTTAATCGTTGTTATATTTTTTTGTAATGAATTCAATTTCAAATCGACTACAGTTCATCAATTATATCATCAGGGGCAGTTTTGCATGCATGCAACATTACCATTATTAAAAGAGAGTGATTTTCCGGCCATTAGTAGGGGGGCATTAGATACACTACAGGTGAATCTAGGTTATTTATGTAATCTAAGTTGCTTACATTGCCATGTGAATGCCGGACCTAGCCGTAAAGAGATTATGGACAAGCCGACCATTGACAATGTACTGGCTTATCTAGGCCAAAAACAGATTAAAACGCTCGACCTAACAGGTGGAGCCCCAGAGATGAACCCTTATTTTCGTTACCTAATAAAAGAGGCCAGAGCACTTGGTGTACGCGTGATAGATCGCTGTAATCTAACCATTTTGGAAGAGCCTGGTTATGAGAATATGGCTGAGTTTTTAGCCATGCATCAGGTTGAAATTGTTGCTTCACTGCCCTGTTATCTGAGTGACAATGTCGATGCTCAGCGCGGTAATGGTGTGTTTGATAGTAGTATCAAAGCATTAAAGAAACTCAATGACTTAGGCTATGCCAGAGCAGGATCAGAGTTGCTGTTGACGTTGGTCTACAATCCCCAGGGCGCTCTGCTTCCGCCCTCACAAGCAGAGCTCGAGGCATCTTATAAACGCGAACTACATATCCGTTTTGGCATTCAATTTAATCACCTTTTTACCATCACGAATATGCCTATTAAGCGTTTTGGTAGCATGCTTATTTCTCGAGGACAATTCGGTAGTTACATGCAGTTACTTAAAGAATCTTATAGTGAAGATAACCTAGCCGGAGTGATGTGTCGTAATCTGGTTAGCATCGATTGGAAAGGCTTTGTCTATGACTGTGATTTCAATCAGATGTTGGATCTCCCCATGCTTGAGAAGAGAGGAGAAAAAATGCATATTACTAAGTTGATAAACCAAGATATAACGGGTGAGCCAATTACTGTCATGGATCATTGTTATGGCTGCACAGCCGGACAGGGTTCTAGTTGCGGTGGTGCTTTGGATGATTAACTGTCAAAAATTCAGCAGAGCATGCTCTCCTTTGTGCTAGTATAGAGAGCGCTTCATCGCTCCTCTGTGGTGAAGGCTTTTGACCATGGTAGATATTTGTGCTGAATAGCTAAGACATCGTAAATAAATCGTTGCTTTACGCGCTGAATTTTTGTTTGGTTTCAAGGCGAAAAAGCGGAGCATAGCACTGCTATGTAATGCTTTTTACAACGAAGAAAGTGAGCAAAAAGGCACGTGTAAACCGATGAGTTATTTCTTTACGGTGCCAAAGAACACAAAAACATAAAAACAGGAAAGAATTATATGAGTGTAGAAGCAGATAACATACGTCAGCATGTACGTAAATCCTATGCAGAAGTCGCCGAGGCTAGCAATGCTGGAGATTGTTGTGGTGTTGAATCTAGTTGTTGCGGCGTTTCTGATGACGCCTCCATCAACACTCTAATCTCTACTCGTATGGGTTATTCAGAAGCGGATCTAGGCAAAGTACCTGCTGGTGCTGATATGGGCTTGGGCTGTGGTAATCCACGCGCTATTGCCAGCTTACAATCTGGTGAAGTCGTGATCGACCTTGGTAGCGGCGGCGGCTTTGATGCTTTTTTATCGGCTCATGAAGTAGGTGAGGGTGGCCATGTCATCGGCATTGATATGACACCAACAATGATCTCTAAAGCTCGTGCTAATGCTGAAAAGGGACGTTTTAATAATGTGGAATTCCGACTCGGTGAGATTGAACATCTACCCGTAGCAAACGATACAGCTGATATTATTATCTCTAACTGTGTGATTAATCTGTCGCCGCATAAGGAGCTGGTTTTTAAAGATGCGTTTAGAATCCTAAAACCGGGCGGCAGGTTGGCTATTTCTGATGTTGTTGCTACAGCGGTGATGCCGGATGACATGAAAAATGACCCAATGTTACATGCAGGCTGCATGGCTGGAGCATCATTAATTGATGCGTTAGAAGAAATGATGCGTGATGCCGGATTTGAACAGATATCAATTCTACCCAAAGATGAATCACGTGATTTTATTCGCGACTGGGCTCCCGGGCGAGGTGTTGAAGCATACGTAGTTTCAGCCTATATTGAAGCAGTCAAACCAGGCGGCTGTTGCTCCACCTCATCATCATGCTGCTAATCAAAATCACTTACGAGCCACTTGCAAAACCCATGAGCGGCGATTAACTGCCCTCACTCCGGCGCATTTCCAGGCTGCGTTCAGCGTATGGAGCCACCATGCCCTTCATTCCATCCTGAACATGCGCTCGAAGTGGGATTGTCACTCATCCACCCAGAGTTTTGCAAGTGGCTCCCTGGATACTTTATTCTTTCC
>JAUZRH010000106.1 GCA_030950555.1 Mariprofundus sp.
GCGAAGGATAAGAGTTCGGATTCAAGGCGCAGTATTTGACGCATAAGCAAGCGCTGAATGGGCGCGATAGGTATCTCTTCAAATAAAAGACTGATGCTGCAACGCAGAAGGCGAGCTTTTAAACCAACAGAATGGGATGATTATTTGTTTCCGTGGCCATTAGTACGCTGCGGTGAATGGCTCTGTCTCATATATATTCTCGCTTCAAATCACCGATTGATAGCATCAAGAGGGTTGCATCGGTAGAGTCGCCAGCCAAATGACAGAATCAACTAACTCACAACACTATATTCGCAACTTTTCTATTATTGCCCATATCGATCACGGTAAATCGACCCTTGCTGACCGTCTGATCGAGGAGACGGGGGCACTGAGTGAGCGCCAAATGAAAAAACAGGTGCTCGACTCGATGGAGTTGGAGCAAGAGCGCGGCATTACTATTAAAGCGCAGACTGCTACGCTCAATTATCCGGCCAAAGATGGTCACATTTATCAGCTAAATATGATCGATACGCCCGGTCATGTGGACTTCACCTATGAAGTTTCTCGCTCGCTTCAGGCTTGTGAGGGGGCGCTACTAATTGTTGATGCAGCTCAGGGTGTAGAGGCGCAAACGCTGGCTAATGTCTACCTGGCCATGGAAAATAACCTGGAAATTATTCCCGTGATCAACAAGATTGATCTGCCAAGTGCGGATATCGAAGAAGCCAAAAGACAGATTGAAGATGTGATTGGTTTGGATGCTTCTTATGCGTTTCCTGTCTCTGCTAAGACAGGGCAGGGCGTTATTGATGTGCTTGAAGCGATTGTGAAATATATTCCACCGCCAAAAGACCATGATGATCAACCGTTACGGGGATTGGTTGTCGACTCATGGTTCGATTCTTATGTGGGGGCCGTAGCCCTGATTCGTGTGTTTGATGGAAAGGTGAAGAAGGGTGATCGGATTCGCTTGATGTCGATGCCAACAGCGGCTTCTTATGAGGTGCAGGATGTCGGTTGCTTTATGCCGACACCTTTTTCAACAGCGCAACTCGCATCGGGTTCTGTGGGCTTTTTGATCGGTGGCATAAAGGTACTGGCCGACTTGAAAGTAGGCGATACGGTAACAACATTGAAAAATGGTGCGACGGAACCGTTGCCTGGATACCGAGAGCCTAAGGCAATGGTTTTTTCAGGGCTCTATCCAGTCGATTCGGCTGATTATAATGATCTGCGTGATTCACTGGAAAAGTTGAATATGAATGACCCTGCCTTCTCCTTTGAACCAGAGACATCTTCAGCATTGGGTCTTGGTTTTCGCTGTGGTTTCCTTGGTATGTTACATATGGAAATTGTTCAGGAACGTTTAGAACGTGAATATGATCTGGACCTGATTACCACAGCACCCAGTGTGATTTATCGCATTCATCAAAGTGACGGAACCACTATCGAAATATCTAACCCAAGTGATTTTCCTGATCCGGTGGAGATTGACCGTATTGAAGAGCCGACGGTGCTAGCTAATATCTTTATGCCAGAAGAGTTTGTCGGGACGATGATTAAGCTCTGCCAGGATCGGCGTGGTATGCAGCAGGATATGAAATTTATCGGTCAAGGGCGCGTGATGCTTACCTATTCCCTACCGTTGGCTGAAATGGTAATTGATTTTTACGATAAACTTAAATCAGTATCTCGTGGATATGCATCGATGGATTATGAACTTTCCGAGTTTACAGAAAGTGATGTGGTTAAGCTCGATGTGCTCGTTCATGCTGAACCGGTAGATGCACTTTCATTGATCGTTCATCGCTCTATTGCAGAATCACGCGGTCGGGATCTGGTGAAAAAGCTGCGTGAACTCATTCCGCGTCATCAATTTGATGTGCCGCTACAGGCCGCCATCGGTAGTCGTATTTTGGCCCGTGAAACTGTCAAAGGGGTGCGTAAGAATGTGACGGCCAAATGTTATGGTGGCGATATCAGTCGTAAACGCAAGTTGCTAGAAAAACAGAAAGCAGGTAAAAAACGGATGAAGTCGATCGGTAGCGTCAATGTTCCACAAGAAGCGTTCTTGGCCGTTCTTAAACTAGGCGAGTAATGTTTGGTTCTGTAAACAACGCAATTATTCAGCACTATGCAGCACAGAAGTAAACGGTGCTGTCTCACCGCGCGATAGGATTGGTTAAATGTAGGCAGAGTAGGGCATCATCCATCTATTTTTTACCTTTTTTGTAGTGATAGGGCTTTACTAAAAGGAAGGAGATCGAATAGATACTTACGTGGATTAGTTTTTACTTGGTGTAACTCTGCAGTAAAAAAATTGATTATTATCAGTGCTGAATAGTTTCAATATATGAAGAGTAGCTTTTCACGGTGTTTAATCACTCCTATGGCGCGGCGGCACAGCGCCGTTTGCTCCTCTGTAGGGAAATATTTTAAATAAAAATAGATGTAAAACAGGAAGAAATGATGAGCGAAAGTAAAAAACCGGTCTGGCGAGAATGGCTGGAAAGTCTGATTATGATTGCAGTGTTGGCTATTGTTATTCGCAGCTTTATTGTTGCACCGTTTAAAATTCCCTCGTCGAGTATGGTGCCAACACTGCTGGTCGGCGATTATCTGTTTGTACTGCGCTATACCTATGGTTTTCGCATTCCACTGACAGATATTCAGCTACTCTCAAAGCAAGCGAATCGTGGTGATGTGGCAGTATTTGTCTATCCGGATGATAAGAGTAAAGATTATATTAAACGCATAGTTGGGCTGCCGGGTGATAAGATTACCTACCTTGATAATCGACTCTTTATCAATGGTAAAGAGATGCCCCTACAGGCGAAGGGGCAGCGTACCTACTTTATGGGTGATGGCAGTGCTGATGTGTCGGGGCTTTATCAGGAAAATATTAATGGCATAAAACATGAGGTGCTTCGTAAACACCCATCGATTCGTGATGGTGAGTGGACGGTACCTGCAGGTAGTTACTTTGCCATGGGCGATAATCGTAATAATTCACGTGACTCGCGTTTTTGGGGCTTTGTGCCTCAATCTTATATGGTAGGGCGCGCAGCTATTCTCTGGTGGTCTTGGGATCATGTGAAAAACACACCGCGTTGGGAACGCATAGGTCAGGTCATTCATTGATATGAACGTGAGAAATTATCAAATAGCGGCCAGCCAACGGGGTTTTTCATTGATCAGTGTTTTGATCTGGTTAGTTATTATCATTTTCATCGTATGGCATGCGTTAAAGTTTGTGAATGCTTTTTATATCAATTCAAAGGTACAAACGCTGTTTGAAGGCGTTGCTGTGAACCTGCATGATGAATCTAAGGTACGTAACAGTCTGCCAAAGTTACTGTCGCTTAATTATATTACTTCGGAGGACCTACCGGCACAGTTTTTTGACGAGCTGCAAGTGATCCAGCATGAACAGGGTATTGAAGTTTCAAGTTATTATGAAAAAACGATCTGGGTGTTTGGGCCTGTAGAGGCTGTGGATGCACAAGGTGATTATGACCCGAAAGCGTTGAAGGGTATGGATGTATTGCGTTACCGCGCTCATATTGTCCTGCACTTTTCACCGCATGCCGGTGCCGAATGACAAAAGGACCTAAACAAGCTCTGCACAGTCTGCAACAGCAGATAGCTTATGAATTTAGTGATCCAGCGCTTTTGAAACGTGCTTTAACTCACTGCTCAGCGCTATCTAGCGCTGTTACAGGCCACCTTGAACGCCAGGAGTTTCTCGGTGATGCCATTCTTGGTTTGGTGGTCGCGGAGTATCTATATCAACGTTTCCCAGCAAGCCCTGAAGGTGATCTATCGCGTATGCGAGCGACACTTGTGTGTAAAGAGAGCCTGATGAAAATTGCTTTGGAGTGGCAACTTGATCACTATCTTCTGGTGGGTGGCGGTGAACGCAGCGCTAGTGGCATTAAATCGCCTTCAATTGCAGCAAACGCTGTTGAAGCGGTGATAGGTGCTGTATTTGAAGATGGCGGTTGGGATCAAGTGCGTGCTGTCGTGCTTGCAGCATGGCATGGCATGTTCAATGACATTGGTCAGGTGGATATGCGTGATGGAAAAAGTCGTCTGCAGGAGCTGACACAAGGCAAAGGGTGGGGCTTACCACTCTATACACTGCTTGACCGTGGGGTGGGTTATCAACCCCGCTTTGAAGCGACATGCACCGTTCAACAGAAGGTGCTAGGTCGTGGTTGCGGCGAACGCAAGAAGATTGCCGAAATAGCGGCGGCAGAAGAAGCATGGAGTAAATTAAAAGATGAGTGATACAAAATACCATTGTGGAACAGTTGCCCTGCTGGGACGACCGAATGTTGGAAAATCTACCCTGATGAATCATGTGATCCGGGCAAAGGTAGCTATTGTTACCCCTAAACCACAGACAACACGGCATCGTATTCTCGGCGTTTTCACCGATGAGACGCGTCAGGTTATTTTCGTTGATACCCCGGGGATTCACAAAGGGGATAAGCAGCTTAACCGTAATATGGTTCGTATTGCTTATGCCGCAGCCGAAGAGGCTGATGTATTGGCGATTATGCAGGATGTAACTTGCCCACTGGATAGAACTACACGTGAGCTAATTGAGCGTTTTGCTGATGGTAGGCTGAAGCAGCCACGTATTCATGTGCTCAATAAAGTGGATGCGATTAAAAAAGAGGCGCTACTGCCTCGCCTGGCAATGATGCAAAAGCTGGATCCAGGTGCGATGGCTTATATACCTGTTTCTGCTCGTCGTGGTGTGCAGTTGGATACATTGATTGATCAGATTGCATCGATGCTACCAGAACAAGCTGCACTGTATGATCCCGAGTGGTTTACCGATCAGTCTCAGCGACAGTTAGCGGCTGAATATGTGCGCGAGCAGGTGTTTCTCTCTATGCAGCAGGAGATCCCTTTTCAAACAGCCGTTGAAATTGAACGTTTTGATGAGCATGACGATGGGATCGAAATTGATGCGGTGATTCTGGTTGGCAGTGAGCGTCATAAACCGATGGTGATTGGCAAGGGGGGCGAGCGCATGAAAGATATTGGCACGCGCGCACGCTTAGGCTTAGAAAAGTTGCTGGATTGTCGGGTGCATCTCAACCTGTGGGTGCGCGTGGATGACGATTGGTTCAATCATGTCGGAAAGTTGCTGGATCTGGGTTTAGGTGCCGATTAACAAGCTGTCGGGTGGAGCTTTGCTATGGCTGATATTACGGACGCCGCGCTACTATTGCGGCGCATTCCTTATAGCGAAACATCGCTAATATGTCATATTTTAACAGCTTCACATGGTCGGATTACGCTGATGGCACGCGGGGCTAGGCGTCCGAAAAGTATTTTTCGAGCCACATTGGCACCGTTATTTCACTTGAAGTTAAGCTGGCGTCCGGGTCGTCAGGGTATGGGTACGTTGACTGATGCTCAGCGTGGTGAACAATTGGTAAGCGATGACAAGATGCTACCGGCGCTCGAGGTCATCGCAGTAACCGATAAACTGTTTCAAGAGGGTGATCCGCATGGCTATGATGAGCTGCTGGAGGCTTTCATGTTGTTGAATGCTCGCCAAGCAGATGAGGGGCAGTGCGCCGCACTCTGGTTGATGCTTGAACGAGCTGGTTGGCTGGGTGATCTCTCGCACTGCTGGCACTGTGGCGAGGATGTTCAACAGAGTGCTCCAATGTATTGGCAGGCTGCACATCTGCTTTGTCGTTGTTGTGGAAAAGGCTTGGAAGTCTCTCCGGGTTTAAGAAAAGGGATGGCAGGGGTCATTCGGCAAGCAAATATTTATATGCCTCAGCATGATCGACAGCGCTGGCGAATGATGATCGCACTGGTATTACGTGAGCATGGTATTAAATTACCGGATGGCTCGCAGAATCAACAGTAGTTGTGTGAAAAATATCTGCGAACCTTTCACAAGCCTTAGCGCCGAGTAAGGCATGAAATTTTGGTGATCAATAACTTTAGCAAGGAGGTTCTGTTTTGAAACAAGAGCATAGAAATGGTGATAGATACTCTGTGAATGCTGACCTATATTTAGAGAATGAGTTGATTCTTTTGGTCGGTGATCGATCTGTTGGAATTTGGAAAGTGCGGGATATATCGCCCTTTGGTATGGGACTATCCATTGATAAAAAGGTCGCAACAGGCACTGAAATGACCCTTGAATACCGATGTGAGAGTGTCGAAATTCGTGTGTTTGGTGTGGTAGTTTGGAGTGAAAGTGAAAGCGATGAAGCAGAAGGGGGCGGCTATAGAGTGGGCGTTTACTTTAAGGCAGATAAAATGGCCATGAATATGGCTCTCTGTAAAGTACTTACGGATACGGTTGCCGTCATTCCCGAAGTTTAAATCGGAAACCCACTTCAAAATAAGGGCCACGGAAAGAATAAAGTATCCAGGTTATGCGCAGGATAGTTGTTGGATTCAAGGCGCCAAATCAAGCGCATAAGCAAGCCCTGAATGGGCGCGATAGCCTACTGCCTTTAGTAGTAACTCTGTGGCAACGCAGAA
>JAUZRH010000107.1 GCA_030950555.1 Mariprofundus sp.
TGGTGCAGCGTAGACAGCCACACCATAGCTTTCACAGTAAGCAAGAAAGGTTTTGATAGAGTGTTTCTGCCTATCCGAGCTATTCCCTGTTCCTGAATGATACAGACCATGCAATACAGCTTTCGGCTTTTTCAGATCAAAACGAAAGTATTCATAGTTCAAACCTACAAACGGCTGAATATATAGCACATCCGAGCCAAACAAAACACCTGTGCGCTGTGAAAAATCATACTGCTTTAGCGTTACTGCACTTATATTTCTAGCATCATCATTATAAACAAACGATCCCTCTTTCATCGTCCCGAAGTTCACACCATTCACACTATCAAAATCATCGCTATAGGGATCAGCTTCACGCAAACGGCTACCAAGATGCACCTTTGATTCACCATCACTATTTTTAAACACGACAAAGATGCCAGGTGCGACAGCATCAGCAATAAAGTCAACCGCATGGCTAAAGTTCACCAAGCCATTAGCACGTTCATCATCCAGAGGATAATCACTTGAAACAAACATGATAGGAATATCACATTGCTGAACGCCAAAGGAAACTACCGCGGATGTATAGGGTAGCGTATCTGTACCATGCGCAATAATAATACCATCGTATGCGCTCTGATCTATCGCCTTTAAGGCATCCAAAAGCAGATACCAATCATCTGGACTTAAGTTCTCACTTAATAGAAAAATAGGCTGGTTGGTATCAAACTCAACAGCTTTCGCTTGGGGCTGAGCTAAGTAAGATTCGAGTAGATGAAAAGGCATCACAGCATCAATATCAATAACAGCTCCTGACTTTCTACTCCCTATCGTTCCACCTGTAAACATCACTAAAATCTTCATCTGTTCATTCACCTATAGACTTTTCTTGGCTGGCTTGGTATCTAGGCCGGGCTTCCCTTTTAAGACGAAACACCTGCAATCACAAACACTACATGATACCTCCTGTGATAGTTGTGTTTCATTCAACAAGCGGCTTCTTATGGGTTCCCACTCAGGAGCGTGGGAACGAGAAATAGCAAGAGACACTCGGCGTAAAAAGAGCATCTACCAAAAACATATCCACACCTCATGGCAAATATCGCTACTTATGCAACAATTATAGGAGCTACTTGCAAAACTCTGCGTGGATGAATGGCAAGCCCACTTCACGTGCATTTGTAGGATAGAATAAAGGGTATGGTTGTTCCATACGCTGAACGTAGCCTACAAATGCGCCGGAGTGGGGAAGTCAATCGCCGCTCATGGGTTTCACAAGTGGTTCATAGGACTAGCTATCTCCAAGACTCTTTTCCTGGACGCTTCATCAATCAATGTATCATTGGCATAAGGCTTCATAATCCCATTGATATCTTTTAAATGAGGTATCAAAAACTCTTTGTCTTTTGCTTTCATATCATAGCGGTTGATCGTTCTTAGCAATGCTATCGCAGCACTGTTTAAACTTCTATTTTCTCTTGGCGTCGGGTTGTCATGGGGCGTTGCTAGCCCTAATTTTTTAATGACCTCTTGCACTACATCACCTTCGTACTTAAACAGTGAAACGTTATTTTCACCAAATATCATTTGGCATTCGCTGACAAATCCTTGATAGTTTAAATGTTGAGAAAACCACGCTATATTTAACATTTCAGCAAAAGATAAATCTTTGCCATAACACGGGTTATTTTCAATTTGGGGGTTGCGAATACATTGTTTATAATAACTTTCAATAAACGCCAGTGGCTCACGAAACCATACCCAAACGTCAATATCAAACAGCTTACTCAACGCACATAAAATATCTTTTGCATCGTCAGGGAAATCCCACCAATGATTATAAATACCTTCCGATGAGAGGATAATGGTGTGGGTATCTTCTTTCACCTGCGCGATGATATTCTTAAAATTCTCCAGGAAGTTTTCCACGTGTGCAGTGACTAGATTTTTCTCAAACCACTGGTGCTTTGGCGCGTTGGGATTCTGTATTTTCCCGAGATTATGCGGATAAAGAATACCTTTCCCTCTGAGCTTCCGTTGTTTCTTACCGAGGTAGGTCTGTAAGCTCGTCGTACCTGTTTTTGGTGTGCCGGCATGGATGATTAGCTTTAATTTTTGCACTTTTAGTTGCCCTAGTGATTGCTCAAATGGCTTTAGTAACTCAGCCAGTTCGTTGGCAAAATGAATATTCGTTTTGTCCATTTCAACATTCAGGTACACACTGCTTAATTCACCTTTTACTTTATCCATCACGCCCCTCCTTACCCGAGCACTTTAGCTACTGAGTTTTGCTATTGAAGAGCAGCTTCAATGATAGCATCTTCTGATTTCAATCCATACGACGGAGGCACGTGTAAAACCCTTGCGCAGCTATTTAACTCAGACCGAATCATTGCTACTGTGTTCCAGCTATTCCGAAGTATAATAAACCACATTATACGGTGGTATAATGATTGAAGTATGGATTATCCGTCATTCCCGATCTGAACGGGAATCCACTTGGTGAAGACTAAGGACCGCGGAAAGAATAAATCATCCACGTGCTGGTCTATAAGTCCGCATTCTGCGTTGCCACAGAGTTACGACTAAAGACAGTAGGCTATCGCGCCCATTCAGGGCTTGCTTATGCGCTTGATTTGGCGCCTTGAATCCAACTTCTATCCTGCGCAGAATCTGGATACTTTATGCTTTCCGTGGCCCTTAGCTTAAGGCTCTACACCTTCGGCTCAGGCAGTAGACT
>JAUZRH010000108.1 GCA_030950555.1 Mariprofundus sp.
TGCTGGTCTATAAGTCCGCATTCTGCGTTGCCAAATCAGTTACATAGCCCTGCTATGCGCTTGATTTGGCGCCTTGAATCCAACAACTATCCTGCGCATAACCTGGATACTTTATTTTTTCCGCGGCCCTACGACTAAAGACAGTAGGCTATCGCGCCCATTCAGGGCTTGCTTATGCGCTTGATTTGGCGCCTTGAATCCAACTACTATCCTGCGCATAATCTGGATACTTTATTCTTTCCGTGGCCCTTATGAGAGGCGGTCGCGAAAATCTTCGTAGGTGAAGTGGCGTTGTAGTTCGAAGCTGTGATCAGAATGGTAGATGCCAATATCGGGGTGTCGTACGCCATTGAACATGGTTGTTTTTACCATGGTGTAATGGATCATATCTTCAAATATTAAGCGGCCACCTACGTTTAGTGGCTTATCAAAGGAGTAGTCGCCAACCACATCGCCAGCCAGACATGACGTGCCTCCTAGTCGGTAGGTGTGCGTTTTCTTGCCTGCTTTAGCAGCGCCAGTAATCGTTGGACGATATGGCATCTCCAGTACATCTGGCATGTGGGCGGTGGCAGATATATCGAGCATGACCACGTCGAGCGAGTCGGTTGGAACAATGTCGAGTACGGAGGTGATCAGTGAGCCAGTTTGCCAGGCGATGGCTCCACCCGGCTCCAGATAGACTTCAACAGCCCATTTCTCTTTGAATCTTTTAATGCGTTCAATGAGCTGCTCACTGTTGTACTCTTTATGGGTGATCAGGTGGCCACCACCAAAATTCACCCAACGTAATCCGGGAATATAGTTGGCGAAATTATCCTCAAAGGCATCTATCAGGCGAATAGATGATTCATGCAAGTTTTCACATAGGGCATGCACATGCAGTCCCTCTATGGTGGCGAGATCGGCATCGATCAGATGCTCTGGGCGCACGCCTAGGCGGGAGCCGGAGAAGCAGGGGTTGTAAAGGTCGGTTTCAACTTCGGCAATACCGGGGTTTACCCGAATACCGCATGAAATACCGGCAGCTAAAGCTTGCGGGCCAAGGTGCTGCCATTGGCTGATGGAGTTAAATACTAAGTGGTCTGCGAGTGAGCAAATTTCAGTAAATTCATCATCACGAAAGGCGGCCGCATAGATGTGCTTCTCCCCTCTGAATTTTTCAACAGAGAGTTTTAATTCATAGAGGGAGCTGGCGGTGCAGCCGGGTAGATATTGGCTCACCAGATGAAAGGTAGACCACATCGAAAAAGCTTTAAGTGCCAATATGATTTTACAGCCCGATTCAAGCTGTACCCGTTTGAGTAGCTTTAGGTTGGCGGTCAATTTATCCTCTTCTAGTAGATAGCAGGGAGAAGGGATGTTAGATATATCAATACTCATATAAAATCCTTTTAAGCACCAAAACACAAAGGCACAACGTATCCTTACTGTTTGCCATTGTGTATCTCTTTGTGGTGCAATTATTTAAGCTATCAAATGCGGGTTATCCGCCATTCCCGAGCTGATCAGAAATCCATTTGGTGAAGAATATAATTGATAACAATGGATTCCCGTTTTCACGGGAATGACGAGAAAAGACAGTACAAGCTTGAATCACTATAGAGCATCGACGTCGATATCGGTTTCGATGTCGGTCCATGGCAGTCCCTGCTCGTTTAGAGCTGTCATAAAGGGATCAGGGTCAAATTCTTCTATATTGTAAACGCCGGGCTTCATCCAGTGACCCTTGATCATCATCATCGCACCAATCATTGCCGGCACACCTGTTGTGTAGGAGACGCCCTGTGCATTTGTTTCTTTGAAACATGCTTGATGATCGCAGATATTGTAGATATAACGAGAGACGGGTTGGTTATCTTTTGTGCCTTTGACAATCACACCAATATTGGTTTTTCCGGTGGTGCGCGGACCTAATGAAGCTGGATCAGGTAGTAGAGCCGTGAGGAATTGGATAGGGATAATTTGCTGTCCTTGAAACTCAATGGGCTCAATAGAGTCCAAGCCTATATTTCTAAATACCTCCAAATGTTTAAGGTAGGCATCGCCGAAAGTCATCCAGAAACGCATGCGCTTTACACCCTTGAGGTTAACAGTCAGTGACTCCATCTCTTCATGATAGAGTAGGTACATGTTTTTGACACCTACCTGTTCAAAGTTGAACTCTTTTTTGAACTGCATTGGTTTTGTTTCGATCCACGCACCATTTTCAAAGTAGCGTCCATTACTCGTTACTTCACGGATATTGATTTCAGGATTAAAATTGGTGGCAAAGGCATAGCCATGGTCGCCGCCGTTACAGTCAAGAATGTCGACATAGTCCATGGTGTCAAAATGGTGTTTCTGCATATAGGCGCTGAATACATTGGTGACACCTGGGTCGAAACCGGAGCCAAGAAGGGCCATTAAGCCTGCCTCCTCAAAACGTTGACGGTAAGCCCACTGCCAGCTGTATTCAAACTTAGCTTCGTCGAGAGGTTCGTAGTTGGCGGTATCAAGATAGTGGACGCCAGTTTCAAGGCATGCATCCATAATAGTTAGATCCTGATAGGGGAGTGCCACGTTGATGATCATAAAGGGCTTAACGCGGTTAATAAGTGCAACGAGTTCTGGTACATTGTCAGCGTCGACGGCAGCTGTATGGATGCTACATGCCGTTTTTTCACGGACCTCCTTTGCAATCTGCTCGCATTTTCTGAGGGTGCGGCTGGCTAACCAGATATCAGAAAATGTGTCGGGATTTAGGGCGCACTTGTGTGTGACTACACGTCCAACGCCACCTGCGCCGATAATCAGAACTCGTTTCATATGCCGCTCCTCTACTGCTAGATATCAATCCACCTAGTCGGGTGGCGATTGTACTGTCTGATTTGGATGGGGGTAAAGTAAAAGTGTTATTTCGATTTTTTATTTGTTGGTTACACTTTGGCGATGTTTGATTTTACAGATCGCAAAATGACAGAAAAACATGCTATTCGCATCATTGGTGCCCCTTTTGATGGCACGGTTTCATTTCGACCCGGTGCTCGCTTTGGGCCTGCGGCTATTCGTGCCGCCTCTGATGGGATAGAAACATACTCGCCAATCCTGGGTCTTGATTTAGAATCCATCTCTTATAGTGACAGTGGCGACTTAGAACTGCCAATGGGCTGTGTGGAGCGCTCGCTTGGGGTGATTCGAGAGGCCGTTGATGATTGTTTGGTGGATAGTGTGATTCCTTTTTTATTGGGTGGTGAACATCTGGTCTCTCTTCCTGCTATTGAGGCCGTATATGAAAAATATCCGGATCTAGTCGTCATTCAACTGGATGCGCATGCCGATCAGCGTGAGGATTATTTGGGTGTGAAGTTATCACATGCCTGCGTGATGCGGCGTGTGGGTGAGTTTCTGGGTCAGGAGAATATTCAGCAGCTAGGTATTCGTTCTGGTACACGGGATGAGTATCAGTTGATGCATGAAAATGGTACGTTGACGACCTTCCTGACAGCCGACCTTGATGATCTTATCGCATGGATTGGTGATAGGCCTGTGTATTTGACGGTGGATCTGGATGTCTTCGATCCAGCCAGTTTTCCGGGGACAGGTACACCAGAACCGGGAGGTATTGATTGGTGGACTTTTCAGCGTTTTATAAAACTGATGCAGGGATGTGAAGTCGTAGGCTTGGATGCTGTTGAATTGGCTCCCAAACTGGATACATCTGATTGTTCATCTGTGCTTGCTGCCAAGTGTGTTAGAGAGATGCTGCTGGCTGTGTCTGTCGGACAACACCTGTAACAATCAAAAGCTTTCACCACAGAGTTACGAAGGGCACGAAGAAAATCATTATCATAAGAGCTATTTGTAAAACGCTGAGTGGATGAGTGGCAATCCCATTTTGGGGCATTTATAGGCTAGAATAAAGGGCATGGTTGTTCGATACGCTGAACGCAGCCTGAGAATGCACCGGAATGGGGAAGACAATCGCCGCTCATGGGTTTTGCAAGTGGCTCTTTAGCGAAAGAGGTTTTTGCGATACCAGACGAGTTCTTTGATCGATCCGCGTATATCGGAAAGGGCTTGATGTTCAGAGTGTTTGACGGGAGCCCGGTTTTTTGGGTACCAGCGGCTAGCTAGCTCTTTGATCGTGCTGACATCAATGTTGCGGTAGTGAGCATAGGCTTCTAGATGTGGCATCTGTAAGTATAAAAAACGACGATCCTGATGGACAGAGTTGCCACAAAGTGGCGAGGCACCTTCAGCAATATATTGACGAATAAAATCTAAAGTCTGCTGTTCAGCTTCTGCCATGGAAGTGGTTGAGCTGATGACTCTGTCAGTGAGTCCTGAATTGCCGTGATGGACGGTATTCCAATCATCCATTCCGTTCATCAGTTCTTGCGACTGGTGAATGGCGATACCTGGGCACTCGGCCAGAATATTTAATTGACCATCAGTAATAATGGTAGCGATTTCAATAATCATATCATGATCAGGCTCTAGGCCGGTCATTTCAAGGTCCATCCAGAGAAGGTTGTCAGCAGAAATAGTCATGGGGCAAAACTACACAATATTTAAGCCGATAGCATCTGCTATTTTTTGCGTCTGCAGATCAAGCGAGGAAAAATGTACAGGGCAATGGAACCATGCACGGCGAATTGGGTAGTGTCTGCGATAGTTAGTGAAGGCATTGGCCAGTTCTACCGTCTGTAAATTAGACCATGATTGCATTTTTTTGCTATCTTCTATCAGTGGGTAAAGTCTACTGGTGGCACGGTATATATTCTGCCAAGGGTCATCGCTTGTTGCGATCATAAGGGGGTCGGGAGCTGTTGGCAGATGCTTATTTATATCCCATTGAGGTTCTATCTGAAGGTAACGACAGAGGGCTTGGTAGGCAAAGAGGGTATTGGCAGCCTTTCCATCGAGGGAGTGGCCTGCAATATGGGGTGAGGCGACGGCCATTTGAGGGTGATTGAATAGTTTTGCGAGCGGTTGTGGTTCACTTTCCCAACAATCGAGGCCTGCATAATGGGATGGCTGGCGATTTAGCCACTCCAGTAGTGCCTGATTGTCTAAACAGGTACCGCGTGCCGCGTTAATGATGCCTTGGCCATGAAAGGCGGCCAGTGTTTTACGATTTAGCAGATGGTAGGTGCAGTCATCGCCATCACTGATGAGTGGCGTATGTAGGGTAATGAGATCGGAATGGGTGAGTAGTTCCTCTAAGGAACTGAATTTTTCATTGCCTTCAGTTCTGGCTCTAGGCGGGTCGTTCAGCAACACTTTGATGCCTAAATTTTTACAGATTGTTGCCAGCTTGCTGCCAATGCGACCCACGCCAATGATGCCGATGGTCAAATTCGGGATAGTGATACGTTTGGTTTTATGGAGTTCGAGTAGAAGTGAGATGATGTACTCTACGACTGAACCTGTGGAGGAGCCTGCCGCATTAGCCCAAGCAATATGCTCAGCTTCAAGCCAGGGCTTGTCGAAATGGTCATCGCCGATGGTTGCGGTGGCGGCAAAGCGCACAGGGGTGCCGGAGAGTAGTGTTTTATTTACCTTGGTGAATGAGCGTGTTAATAAAATATCGGTATCTGTCAGCACATCATGCGTGATCGTTCTGTTTTCCAATACTTGAAGGTGAGCGTCAAAGCCGGGCAACTCAGAGAAGGCTGATTGCACCCCCCAGATATTGGCATCGGCAACAATATTCAAACGATTAGGCATGTTTACTCCGCTTTGATTCTGGCAATTAACTGGGTAGATGAGTGGCCATCTACAAAGGGGATAATGATAACCTGCCCACCATGACTGCGCACCAGATCCGCGCCGACGATCGTATCTACTTGATAATCACCGCCTTTCACCAGAATATCAGGCTGGATTGCGGTGATAAGTTCTAACGGTGTCTCTTCGCTAAAAGGGATGACCAGATCTACACTGCGCAGAGCCGCTAGCATGATGGTTCGATCGGCAAGAGCGTTGATCGGACGACTGGCGCCTTTTAAGGCTCGAATAGAGTCATCACTGTTCAGGCCGACAATGAGTTTGTCTCCGAGTGCGCGCGCACGCTGAAGGTAATCGATATGGCCCGGATGTAATAGGTCGAAGCAGCCATTGGTGAAGACGATGCATCTGCCTTGACTATGCCACTGATGTATTGTCGTAAAGTTCATCATGACCTTAATGGCTTGTTGCTGTATGGTCTCGGTCATGGTGTGCTGAATAGATCAACCACAGCGGTAACACCAGCCACTGAGTGAGTGATTTTTTTGGCTCGTTCACGCTCCATTGCTACTTGAACCACACCTTGCAGATAGACTTTACCATGAACTGTTTCAACGTGGATGTTTAAGCCAGAAACGGTTTTATCATTTAAAAGCAGTCTTTTAACACGCGTGGTGATCCAAGTATCTGAGAGTATGGTGGTCGATGTTGGTTCGCCGATGGTTAGTTTTGAATCAACCCTCTGAACGCCCGTAATGGACCTGCCAATGAAAATAGCTCGGTCAATATGGGCTTGGCTAGGCAAGTAGCCGGTCAAGGTTAGTTTGCCATTAATGACGTCAATACTGATCCAGCGTGATGGCATGTCTTTCTCAGCAATCAGGCGAGCATCAATTTTCAGCGCAATAGTTGAGTCGTCGAATTGCTGTCCTAGTGGGCGTTCATCATTGGCAATCTTGGCGACACCTGCAGCAGTGCCTACTACCGCAGTTAGTAAACAGCCTGACAGCGTAAAGCAGAGAGAGACTGCGGCTAAGCAGCGGAGTATAAACATCAACCTATATCATCGCCCAATGTTTCAAGAACAGAGGCAAATAGTAGGGGTAGTAATATTTCATCCGGCCCGGAGAGGTAGAAGCCATGACCATCGGGAAGGGTGAGACGATGCATAACATTGGAGACCGCTGTGGTGCTCGCGGCAGGATCAATCACCGCGGTGGTTAGTGCTTCAATGGTTTTGCCAATATTACGGGCTGCATCAACGGCTTGTAGTAGTACGCGTGGCATAATAACGCTAGAAGCTATATTAATAATAACACCGTGACTGGAGGCGGCCATCATGCCGGCCAACAGGCGGAAGTCTCGCATGCTAGCAGCCCCAAGAGATTCACCATGTGATGCTGGATGAATGCAGAACTCATCGGCCCCCATAGCTGGGTGGACTGTCACAGGGATGCCGTAGCGACAAGCTGTAGCAACGATGGAGTGATCCAGATGTTCTAGCTCTGAGTCTAATAGACGTTTGCCGACGCTCTGGCCGATGCCCCAGTTTTCTCTGGCTCCGAAGGTAATGGCGTCATTGATGAGCGTGCCCGATTCATCGGTGAAACAGGAGCGGCCATCAGCAAGCGCATGATTGCGCGAGGTGGTATTGCCGGCAATGGCGATCTCTACATCCTGCTCTAAGGCCGCGCCTGTCAGGGCAATGCCGCTGATGATTTTTTGTTCAATAAGGCGGCAAATTAACGGGCCAAGCCCCGAATCTAAGACATGTCCACCGCAAGCAATAATGACTTTCTGTTTGTGACGGTGGGCCGTAACGATAGCATCGCGCAGCCGGAACAGGTCACCGGCGCAGCCTAAATTAGGCAGGCTACATAAAAAATTATCAAAGCCGCTGCCAGCTTGATAAGGGGCACCAAAATCTTTGTTATCACTATCCACTTTGCGATTGGCCAAAGGGATGGTTTTAAGTTTCTTCAAAGAGAGGGGTTTAATGGTCATGATGAGCTGCCTCCAAACATAGTTTCATCCACCAGCGAGCAGAGAATATGCAGGCAGGTGATGTGCATTTCTTGAATGCGGGGTGTTGATGGGTGGTTAATATTTAATTGAACTTGAACTGTTTCTACCTGGCCAAGTGCGCCACCATCTTTGCCGGTAATGGCAATGGTGGCCATCTGATTTTCAGCAGCGGCTTTTGCCGCCGCAACGATATTATTAGAGTTGCCGCTTGTAGAGATGGCCAGTAATAGATCACCAGGGCGCCCTAATGCCTCGACCTGGCGAGAAAAGATCTGGTCGAATGAGAAATCATTAGCAATGCTGGTGATAACTGAGGCATCGTGCGTCATGGCGACCGCAGCAAGCCCTTTACGATTGATTTCAAAACGGTTGACCAGTTCTGCCGCAAAATGTTGGGCATCTGCTGCGGAACCGCCATTGCCACAGGCCAGTACCTTGCCGCCGTTTTGAAGGCAGTTCACAATCAGCGCACTTGCTTGGAGCAGTGGCTCTGTAAGTTGTGTGATACATTGCTTACGCAGCTCAATACCATCAAGCATCGCTTTGTGAATCATGGGACGGCCATTGATGGCATGCTTAGATGAACTCACCGGATAATATCCTCCATATGCTCAATGTGTGGACCGAGCCACATCATCCAGCCAACTCTAGGGGTGATGATGATTAAATCAAAGCGGCATTGTCGATGGCTATAGTCAGCGTGCAGACTTAACCACATTTCAGCGGCAGATCGCAAACGGGCGCATTTCTTTTTATCAACGGCTAAGAGTGCTGATTCGCGACTGTTGTGTGCCTTCACTTCAATAAACAGCAATAACTCTTTGTGCATGGAGATAATGTCCAGCTCGCCTCGTCCCAGGCGCACATTGCGAGCGATGATCTGATGGCCGCGATGTTCTAAATAACGGCAGGCTTGGGACTCTCCGATGTTGCCTGCGTTGGTACTCATGCACTATTTATCAGTGCATAGACTCTGGCGCGAGGAATATTGAGTGTATTGGCAAGCGCTTTTGCACGGGCGGAAGGGGGGAGAGATTGCATGGCTTCGGTGGACAGGCAGTCAATGACCTGTTTGTCACTCAATTCAATAGCTATATCACTAGCGGCGGCGACCATCAGTACCATTTCACCACGAGGCGGATGCAGATTGAAATGTTCGATCAGTTCACTTGCTGTGCCGGCTATAAACTCTTCGTGCAGTTTGGTAATTTCTCGAGCAACGACTACTTCGCGAGCTTCGTCAAGCTCTGATAGTAGATCCTGTAGGGTTGTGAGTAGGCGACGAGGTGACTCTAGAATGATGCTTGTTTCATCGCTAGCAGCGGTGCGTTTAATCGCTTGCACACGTGCTTTGCCACTGCGTGGCAGAAAACCGGCAAAGCGAAAGTGATCGGTGGTTAAGCCAGCCGCACATAGGGCAGCCATCACACTGCTGGCACCGGGTATGGGGATGACATCAAAGCCTGCTTTTCGCAAATGGCGTACCAGTCTGTAGCCCGGATCAGAGATTAGGGGGGTGCCGGCATCTGAAATTAGCGCCATCGATTCACCACGTTCCAACCGTGCTTGCACTTTTTCCAGCATGGCTGATTCATTATGCTCATGCAGTGAAATCATGGGTGTATTGATGGCGTAATGGCGCAGCAGAGTCAAGCTGGTGCGTGTATCTTCAGCACCAATGATGTCGACACTTTTTAGTGTCTCAACAGCGCGATAGCTTATATCAGCGAGATTGCCGATCGGTGTGGCCACGATGAATAGCTGGCCAAAGGGTGGTGTATGTTTAGGTTTCGTTTCCATGCTATCGACACAATATCTATCTAATCGCTTCCCTGCAATGTCGGCTTTCACGGTGATGGGGATTCTAGCCCTATTACTGCTGCCAGCTTGTCAACCTAAGCTGCCCCCTTCGGTTGACATAAAGCCCGTGGAGAAGTCTGAACCCGTCGTTCATAAGATGGCGCAGGTACCCAGGAATATAGGTGAAGTTCAATATTTGCTGGAACAGGCTGCGGCAGGTGAAGATATTTCAACGGTTCTAAAAAAACTGGATGGGCTGATTCAGAAAGCAGCATCTCCTATCCGTGAAGAGGCGCTGTTTCGTAAAGCATGGTTGCTCTTGGATCGGGATATGGCGGCTGCAGAGCAGAGTGTGGCGATGGCGATTGGGCGCTTTCCACAGTATGCGTTAGTGCCATACGCCTATCTATGGCGTGCTGAGTGGTGGTTGCATCAAGATGAGCCCAATCGTGCCCTAGCGGATATGCGTACCACACTTTTGCATGCCAACCTGACTCGTGAGCTGGCGGATCGAGTTTTGGCTGAAGCTCCTGCAATAGCCAAGCTTGCTTCGGAAACTGTAGCTGTGCAATGGTTTTTGGCCGCAGCTCAAATCGACGTCATCAATAGGGATATATGGCTGCATAAAGCTGCACGTCGTAGTTCACTGACGACCGTAGAGCAGCTCTTCTCTGATCCTCTCGTAAATCGTGAGGTATTGCCTCTATTTGCGCTCTATAGCGGCCAAGCGCATTTAATGACGGGTGATGTAGCAGCGGTCAGAAAGATTGCCGATCTATTGCGGCTCTCTAACCCGACAGCACCACAGCTTCAGCAGCTACAACATTGGGCTACTGGTGCGATGAGGGCAGCGACGATTGGCGTGATGTTACCGTTAAGTGGAAAATATGGTCGTTATGGCATGCAGGCCTTGCAGGGGATACGTATTGCGCTTGCTAGCTTGGAATCGGATGGTTACATCACCTTGCGCGTAGAGGATACCGCATCGGATCCTCTGGCAGCAATTGATGCTTATATCAAGTTGCGTAATGAGTCGGTGAATATGATTGTAGGGCCTTTGTTGGTGGATTCTACCAAAGCAATTATCCCCTATCTGGATGCAGAGCTGCCTCTGATCAGTCTTACCGGTCATACAGAGCTAGCTTATGGCTCACCGGCCCTTTTTGTGCATACTCTCTCTGCTTTGGCTGAAGTTTCTGCGATGGCAAATTATGCATGGCAACATGGAGCCAGAAAGATGCTTATTATGACAGATGCAGCTGAGCATCAGCCGGAAGCGGCTATGTTTGCTGCTTCATTTGAGGCTTTGGGTGGGGAGATAGTGCAGACCATGTCGCTACCGGACACGGGGGTGGATTACCGTGAGGCATTGCGCCAGATGCGTAGTGAAACAGATGATGAATCCCTGCTAGCCTTTCTGGATCAGGAACGGTCGCTGTTTTTACCAAAAATGCGGATGGACATTCATATACCTGTCTCTTTTGATGCTGTCTATTTGCCCCTTAAAGGACGTCAAGTCTCTCTATTAGCCGGTCAGTTAGCGTATGTGGGGATCAATGGTGTGCCCTTTTATGGTGGTCGTGGTTGGCAGGATGGTCATTTGTTGGATGATCGGGGACGCTACCTTTCGACGGCTCGTTTTGTGGCTTCGGATGCGCAAACGGCGGCTGAAGCAGATAGTCCGGACTTGAATAAGGTTCACTTTATGCTGCGTGATGGCTGGGGTGAAGATAAAGCCTCACCACTATTATTATTGGCTTACGATAGTATGCGTATTGCTACGATGATGGCGGCTCGTATCGGTTTGGATGCGTTGACTGTCGTGCAAGCGTTGCATGATCCAAAAGGTTTTCCTGCAGTGACTGGGCATGTTATTTTTAATGATGCTGGTATCGGTCAGAAACAGATGGATTTTTATACGATCCAGAAAGGTGAAATTGTCCCAGCAGGTTGAAAGGGCTTCCTTTTTAAGACGGGACATCTGCAATGATAAAAATTACGAGATGCTTTCGGTTATAGTATTTTTTATTCAACAAGCTATTTGACCTCAATCCCCATAGTCTCCCGACCTAAGCCTGACGGCCACAACGAGTGAGAGACTCCCTGACCTTGCCGTGATTTCACGGCAATATAGTGATTCAAGTATGGATTGTCCGTCATTCCCGACCTGATCGGATCGAGAATCCACGATCTGTTTAGCTAACCCTATCGCGTAGCGGGAACGCCGCCACTTGCTTCCCGTGAAGAACCTGCCCCGCGAAGGCGTGGGGCGGGAATCCATCCTCGTTCCTAGGCTCCTGCGTGGGAATGACGGATATCCATACTTGAATCACTCTCATCAGTAGCTTGCGGATGGCTATTTTTGATGCAGCAATGCGTTGGCGATCTGTTGGCTTAAGTCTGCAAGTAATAGGCTCATGCTTGTAACAGTAGCATCATAGCTTTTATCTATAACTTTAATGCTGAAGTCGGCGTTATGTATGGCTACAGGTTGACCTGATCGATCAATGATTCTCCACATGCTTGATAGGTAAACCTTATCATCGGGGAAACGTTCGAAACGGGATATTTCAAGCTCAATGTTCATGTCGGCTGATAGATCAGACTGTAGTGGTATGATATTGAGCTGTGACTGCTGCACCCGTGTCGAGATGTTTTTGATCAGTGTCTGGGTGATGTTTTTTCTTAAATTGCCACCCCAACGGTCAAACTCAGCAAGCTTTAGCTGATTTGAGCTGCTGCGAGTGACAATTTGCCTTCTCGCTAAATAGGCTGGTAGGGTGATCGAGGTGAGCGCCACAATTGAGGACGCTCTTTTAGATGGTTTCAGCACATCTACCGCTTTGATAGGGTTAAGCAGGTAAAGGTTTATCGGTGCTGGGGTGCTGCAAGCCATAAGCGTGGCTCCAGCGAGTAGTATCACGAAATAGATGGGTTTGGCCTGTTGATGCATTTTTACTCCCTCACCACGGGTTTGCCCAATATAATTGAGTTAGGCGTGACTTCCAGCATATCTACTAAGGCGCGAATTGAACGTGCGGTATCTGCGAGTTCTTCTGTCATCTGTATCGCTGGCGAACCCGATCTTAGCTGTTTACTGATTGTTGTTAATGTTCTATTTGCCATGATAAGTGTCTCATCGATGTGGTTTGCGATGGGCTCAGCATGTTTGTCGAATTTACGTAGGATATTTTTCAGTGCTAGTAGAGAATCTTTTAGCTCGGAACCGTTAAGTAGTTTGTTGGTACCACTAAGTGTTTTTTCTAAGCCAGAACCAATCTGTTCAACATTGACATGTTCCAGTTTTGCTAAAATTCTCTGCACGGAAGCGGTGATCTGATCCAGTCCACCTGGAATCGTTGGAATCTCCGGATAATCATACTGTTGATCAGCAATAAATCGCATCGGTGTGTCGGGATAGATATTTAATTCAACAAAAAGTTTGCCAGTTAACAGGCTGCTGGTCTTCAAGCTTGCACGGAGTCCTTTTTGGATCATCTGTTGAAATAGAGCCATATTCTCCGTGTCATTGTCTTCACCTGGTTTCATGAAACGCGCGGTTTCAATAGCAAGCAGCACTGGAATACGGAATTGGGCATCTTTACTGTTAAATTCTAGGCGCAGGTCAGCCACACTGCCAACCTTTACACCATTAAATTCAACTGTTGCTCCCACCTCTAAACCTCGAACGGAACCATCAAAGAAGGCAATAATCATTGATTTTTTGGCAAATAACATGCTTTCCGTAATATCGGATTTTCTTTTAAATAGTGTGAACTTTAATTCCTTAGGGACTTTTGTGGCGGGTAAAAGCGTATCAGGTGTGGCAAAGGCAATGCCGCCAAAGAGGAAGCTTTTCATCGATTCCATGTGAACTAATAGGCCACTGCCGCCCATAGAGACGTCAACGCCACTGACATTCCAGAAGCGCGAATTACTCTGTACCAGTTTATCAAAGGGTTGTTTAATAAAAGCATGGATCAGCACACTTTTATGGTCATCTGTCAGCTCATATCCCAAGATGCTGCCCGCTTCTAATCCTTGATAAAAAACAGGCGTACCTATATCGATAGAGTTTAGTTTAGCGCTTATTAATACCACTTCCACGCCCGGTTCACCCGGTCGAACCATGGGTGGATTTTCCTGGCTGGTGAAGGCTCTGCTGCTAGCTCCCTTGCCAGGCGACATTTCGATATATGCTCCTGAAACCAAGGTGTTCAGTCCGGAGACTCCTTTTAAACTCAGACGCGGTCGAACGACCCAAAAGCGCGTCTGTTTGTGGAGTAGTTGCAGGCTATTTTTTGCGAGCGCTGCGGTGACGATGATATGGCTAAAGTCTGGGCTAAATTCAACCTTCTGGACCAGGCCCATGTCCACATTTTTAAATTTTATTTTTGTTCTTCCCGGTTCAATGCCATCGGCCGTTTTGAAACTAATGGTAATAGTTGGTCCGCGATCAAGTTCTGTTTTGATGAGCAGCCAGCTGCCGATAATGATTGTAATCAGCGGTACCAGCCATATAAGCGAAAAGCCGGATCTATGTTTTATAATAGGACTGGCCATTTCCTCCGCTTTATTATTGTTAGCTGTCACTCTTTCTCTCCTTGACGATCCCATATAAAACGGGGATCAAAACTTCTGGCAGCTAAAATCGTGGTCAAAACCATCGTTGCGAAAAAAACAGCCCCGATGCCCGGTGTGATCGAAGATACTGCCCCCAGCTTAACCAGAGCCGTAAGCAGTGCAATGACAAAAATATCCACCATTGACCATGAGCCGATCAACTCTGTGTACCGATATAGGATGGATCTGTCGCGTAACCGCCAAACAGAGCGCTGTTGGACTGAGAGCTGGAGGAAGGTTAATATGAGTAGCTTCATCACTGGTATGATGATGCTGGCAACAAATACAATCATACCTAGGGGCCACATGCCCTCATCAAACATCTGAATGACACCACTTATAATGGTATTGGGTTCACCTTGTCCGAAACGGATGACGGTCATGACGGGATAGATATTAGCCGGTATAAATAATAGCACAGAGGTGATAATCCATGCCCATGTTCGTGTTGTGGTATCGATTTTTCGCTGGTGTAAAGGGCTGCAGCAGCGGGCACAACGAACACCTTCTTGAATTGATGTGGCTGGGAGCAACATGCTGCAAGTATGGCAACTAATCCAACCCGATGCTAATGCGGTGCTTTTTTCCTTTGGGTGTCGAGGTGTCGATGCTGCCAGTGGCCATAAGAGAGTCGCATCAAAATTGCTATAGGCCATCGCCATCAGAAACACTAATGCTACAAAGGCATAGAAAGAGATACCTGGAATAATATAGGCGATATCAAGTAGCTTGGCCATGGCAATGAGTGTGCTTAGTAGTAATACATCCAACATACACCAAGGCATGAGCGCTACAACAGCACGGCATACGATAGAACTACCGGGCAATGGCGTAGCGGGCTTTAACTGCACCATGGTGTAGAGCATTCCGATGATCGTTAAAAGGGGAAAAAGCACGCTGGTTAGAAATACAAGCGCGCCTAATTCGCCCATACCAAGATGCCAGAGTGATAGAGCACCAGATATAAAAATGGTTTCTTGTATGCGTCCACTAATTTCAAAGGAGATAAAGGGGAACATGTTGGCTAATACCAAAGCGATCAAAGCAGCGAGGCTCAGCGCAATTGCGCGTTGACGGGCGTTGGGGATGTTGCGGTATAGCAGTGAACCACAGCGGCTACATAAGGCTCTGCTTCCAGCAGGAAGTGGCTCAATATGGTGCAGCAGATCACATTCATGGCAGGCGCGAATATGTGTGGGATCTAATGTCGGTTGAAACTGTAGACTCATTCACAATACCTCAAAACCATATCATAAAGTAGACAGGTAAAAAACACCATAGTGCTTGTCTATTCACGATGACCATTCACTGTTTGCCCCTATGCGTTCCCACGCAGGAGCGTGGGAACGAGGAAAGCACCTTACCTTGCGTAGAGAGGTGTATGGTTGTAGCCAAAAAGCAAGGACTATTTAAATCCTCATTTAGGAGCTATTTCGACAGGCCTAGTGTTGGCCTGTATCATAAAAAAAACATGCATCAAGGATAGCTTCTTATCAAGCCTTAGCGTACTCTTTCGAAATGACATGGGAATAAGCTGTGTATGGATAGTGGTGAAGACGTATGAAACTGAGGGGGTCTGTTGATGAGTAGATTATATTTGCCATTGATTTTAGTTGTACTGTTTTTTTGTGGTTGCGCGATGAAAGTGCCAATGCCTACGACAAAAATTATTGATGATCACTCATTGGCTCAGTCTAAACTGAATGTTTATAATCATAATATTCCCTATCAGAGTGTCAGTAATAAATCTGTTTCGATGCCTAAAGAGGGGGAAGTGAATGCTTATGGCATTATAGTAACGCCGGAGCTGGCTTTAGCTTACGGTGCTTATCTGGGTGGCGATGGAGAAGAAGCACTGGCTGCGCTTAAAAAAGCTGGAGAGTCATCTAGTGATGATACATTTCTCTGGTTGGTCTCATTTCTGAAAGTGAAAATTTATATGATGATGGGGCTTTCTGCTGATGCGTTGCAGGAGGTTAATAAGGCTGTTGAGCTGGAGGTAGCTTATAGTGGTAGCAATCTGAATAGTTACTCTCTTAGAGGCGAAGTGAAGGTGTGGCTGGAAGATTTCGATGGAGCGGAAAAGGACTTTTTTAAGGTGTTAACGGCCATCGGTGATTGGGAGTTGCCCACAAGCTACATGGGACCTCCTACCAATATGAGTGAGCTTTTTAGTACGACTACGGCCCAATTAAGGTCTTACACAGGGCTTGCTGCGCTCTATCAATTACAAGGCAAGTATCACGAAGCATTGCGTTGGTCAGAGCAAGCAGAAAAACGTTATAATGCAATTTATTATGTAGTGAACCATCCCGTTTATGGTTTTTATATGCATTACCACTTGGATGTTTACTACGGTAGAGCCATGAACCTTACCTTTTTGGCCTCTTCATTAACGGCTTTGAGCGTTGATTCGCCACGTGCGCAGATGGCTTATGATGAAGCCCTTCATTTCTTCGATGTCATTCAATATGCCAAGGGTAAAGCGACGGTATTGGCCTTTCGTGCACTGGCATATAAACAGAGTGGTCAGCTTGTTAAAGCCGATAAAACAAGTTTACAGGCACTCGATGTCAGTATCAAAAGTGGTATGCTTGATTTTGTTTGGCGTATTGAAACACTGCGCGGGCAGGTGCTTTTGCGCTTGGGCCGGATGCAAGCCGCGGAACAATCATACAGACGGGCATTTAAGACATTAAACTACTTGAGTAGCTCGTTACAGAGTGATATCTCGAAAAGAACATTCGGTATTGGTAAAAATGATATCACTTTGCAGTTGGTGCAGTTTGATATGCAAAAAAATGATCTGCCTACACTTTTTTCAGACCTAGAGATCTCAAGAGCCAGAGCATTTGTTGATATCTTGGCCAACAGAAGCTTGGATCAGGTAGGTAATGCGAAACTTAAAAAAATTAAAGCACTTGATCACTTGATCATGAAACAGCGCCTTTTAAATAGTGCGAGAGGCAGCACTAGCAGGCCCGGAGCACGGATAGTGGCGAAGCAATTAAAACACAGAGAGGCACTGGTCGAAAAAATCCACAAATCCAATCCTGAATTGGCCTCGGTTGTATCGATATGGACCACTACACTTGGTGAAATGCAAAAACAATTAAACGTAGGTGAGGCGATGATCTATTTTTTACCTGTTCGGGCAGGTAAATCCATGCAGTTTCTGTATATTACAAGGGATGATGTGGCGGTACATAGCCTGAAGGTAACAGAAAATGCATTGCATCATCAGTTGAAACAACTGCGTTCAGCTTTGGGGTATGGGGATGAGCGTGCAGGGGGAAAACGAGGCATACAGATTATTGATAAAAGCACTGTTTCAGACTCGCATAAGGCAACGCTTGCGACGATTGTAGGTAGGCTAAAGAGAACTATGCACTTCGCAACGGATACGATTGATAAGCTTTATGTTGTGCCTTATGCGAGCCTTAATTTTCTGCCCTGGGCTCTGCTGGGTAAAGATTACGCTGTTTCGATTTTGCCAAATGGAAGCTGGCTCAATATTCATAAAACTCCAAACCATTATCAAGGTGCTGTGATTGTTGGTGATCCAAACTTTGCGGGTGAACTACCACAATTGGAAGGGGCTAGAGCTGAAGCAAAAGCGCTAGCTGCGCTTTATCAAACATCAGCCCTGATAGGGGCTGATGCCACGCCGGAAAATGTCAGAAAAAAAATAGGGCAGGGGGTGGCAACGCTCCATTTGGCAACGCATGCAGTTTTTTATAAGGATGCGCCATTGAACTCTGCTCTTTTTTTGACCAAGAACCAGCATGCATACGCCCTGACGGCTGAAAAATTATATCAAAAGCCACTAAGAGCGGAGCTTGTGGTGCTTTCAGCTTGTGAAACAGGCATGGGAGAGTCACAGGGTGATAACGACTTCTTGGGCCTTACTCGTAGCTTTTATTTAGGGGGGAGCAAAGCCGTTTTAAATACACTATGGCCGGTGGATGATGAGGGAGCAAAACTATTTATGTTGGAATTTCATCGGTATGCCATAGATGGTGAATATGCCAAGGGCTGGCTTGCAGCCAAAGAGCTTTTAAAAGCCCAGGGCTATTCACCGGCAGTGTATGGTGCTTTCGTATTGAATGGGGTGGATCGGGAATAACCCCATGCAAAACCATGAGTGGCGATTGAGTCTTTAGATAAGGGCCACGGAAAGAATAAAGTATCCGTGCGGCCGGGCAAGGTCGTCTGTTCTCGCGGGTGAAAATCCCGTCCCGAGAAGGATTAGCCATCCGTCGGGAAGTGTAGCTGGGTCGGCGGGAGTAATCCCAAAGATTAAGCAC
>JAUZRH010000109.1 GCA_030950555.1 Mariprofundus sp.
GTCGTCGTGAGGCGGGATGGGGAGTAGCTGGAAACGAACGATCAGTCCGTAGGTTGACGAACTCGTTTCGGTTTCATGTTGTGACGAGCCTTCGGATTCATGGCGAAGTCTGAAACACACTTGTTACGCTGTAATGGTTAAGCGATGACAAGACGACATGGAATGTTTGGAGTCGGAAGGATTGGCAGGCTTGTTGATTAAACTGGGGAGAACTACACTTCGAGTTGACGAGGTGAAGTAGTCAGCACCCCCATGGTAGTGAAGATGACCATCCTGAAGGCCCAGATAGCAGATGCACACTGCTAAACCAAGCACAGATGAGTGATGCATTTCCTCGTTCCCATGCTCCTGCGTGGGAATGTATAGCCTCGGGAATAACGTTGGAAAGCATCTTTTTCTGTGGTTCTTAACGTTATATTCATTATATTGCATTACGTTTTATGGTATTGCTGACAGGAGTCTGAAAGGTGAGAGTAATAAGATATATTTGCATGGCCGTTTTAGTGGGTTCTTTTTTTTCGACGGCAGTGTGCTTGGCAGACGAAAATCAATATTCAACTATTGGCGCGAGTGATGATTGTAGCGATGTTTCAGTTCATTTTGCTGCATCGGCAAGCATGACAAAACAAGAGCGAATTAAGCGAATGGATGAGGCGCTTCGTTCATCACT
Organism: Mariprofundus sp.; assembly: GCA_030950555.1. GTDB lineage: Bacteria > Pseudomonadota > Zetaproteobacteria > Mariprofundales > Mariprofundaceae > Mariprofundus. The sequence goes on from JAUZRH010000109.1 coordinate 671, forward strand.
TAATAAATACGAACGGTGTGCGCGTCAACAGGAGAGGTCGAGCACGGTCAACGACGGGGTGAAGGCTAACGGTCAAGGTGATGGTCAGATGGATGTGGGTGATGGCCTCGTGAATAGTGAGGCTAGTACTACCATGGCGGGAACTGATAATACTGCTGTTGAAAAAACATTAGATACTCAAGTTACTCAGAAACGCACGGCACCAGTGAAAGGTGGAGCTCGCCAAACTAAGGGTGAAAAAATATTGGCTAATGGTAAAGTGCCGGGCGATATACCCAAAGTGAATAATGATAGTGTACTTGAGGAACAAATTCGTATGGCTGCAATCAATGAAACAGATCCAGTGATAAAAGAAAAATTATGGAATGAATATCGGCGTTACAAAGGTTTGCCGGCTGTTCATACCTTAAAGGGACAATGAAATGAAGTGTATGGTTTTTATGAAAAAAACTGTGGCAAGCTTATTAGTTGGTACATTTTTTTTAACGGGTTGTGCCGCGGGTGGTGGAGGTGCGTCATCAATCAATGTGGGGCCTGCGATGTCTTCCTCTTATTCGAAGCTTGAAAAGGAAGATAAAAAAGAGACGGTCGTTCAAAAGACGAAGCTGGATATTATTATCCCAGCATTTGATGCCAATCTGCCCAAAGATCCTGCCGATTATGAAAAAGAGGGAATATGGCCTGAACTGCGCCGTGCTGAAGCGGTGCGTTTTGCCTATAAAATGAAATTAGCTTTGGAAAAAACGGCGGCTTTTGGTGCTGTTCGAGTGATACCTGATAAAAATGCAACAGGCGATCTTTATCTGCTTGGAAAAATTGATAAATCAAATGGTGAAGAGGTGGACCTTGATATTGAGGTTTATGATATTGGTGGAAAAAAATGGCTGGATAAATCTTTTGATTACACGGTAGAAGCTGATTTTTATAGTAATATCAGAAATAAAGATAAAGATGCCTATGCACCGATTTTTGCAAAAATAGCGAAAAAATTGGTGGAAAAACTGGATCATCAGAAAGAAAAAACCTTAACACAACTGCAGGCGCTCACCGAAGTACGTTTTGGGGCTAATTTTTCTGAAGAGAATTTTGGCAAATATATGGCTGTGAAAAAGGGCAAGGTAAGCTTGGTTGCCTATCCGGCTGAGGATGACCTGATGCTGCAACGGATAAAGTCGATTCGTGTTCGTGATCAGATGTTTGTCGATCGTATGCAATCGCATTATGAACAATTTAACCAGCAGATGGATGAGAGCTATAAAATATGGCAAAAGCAAAGTTTTGAGGAGGTGCAAGCTGAAAGTAAAGCCTCCAATGAAGCCATTGGTAAAGCTTTTGCAGGCATTGGTTTGATTGCCCTTGGTGTGCTCTCAGCGGTTGCAGGTTCGAACTCAAACAATGTGGGTGGTTATGCCACAGGCACAACAGGAGCGATTGTGGCAGGGCAAGCTGGTGTTGCATTGCTTGGTGAAAGTGCAAAAATGAATAAAGAGGCACAGTTCCATCATGAAGCACTCAGTGAGTTGGGCGCGTCGGTAGATGCAGAAATGGCTCCACAAGTGGTTGAATTTGAAGCCACATCCAAAAGCCTTACGGGTAGCGCCACAGAGCAATTTTCCCAGTGGCGAACTTTTCTCAAACAGATGTATGAGCAGGAAGCAACACCAGATGTTCAACTGTAAGCATTTACAAATATGCCATGAGATTCTTCTTTGATGTTAGAGGAGAGGTTAAAACAAGCGAGCAAAGATAGCGGCAATCAGTGGAAGAATACCCTGTTATTGCTCGTGATAGGTGTATTGTTAGGTGTGGTGATCACGTTGCTGCTGCTTTGGCCTTCATCGCAGGTGTTACCACCGAGTCACTCATCGGCCCCTAAAGTAGCACAAACCACCGCAGAGCTGTCAGATCTACTGCCTGTGCCATCGATCACGGCGTCCTCCAAGCTTCGGCAGCAGTTCATTTCGCGTTTGCAACATTATCAGGCGAATCTTGAAAGAGAGATCCTTGATGCAAATTTGCAGGCATGGAACCCTCCAGCAACAGAGCTTGTAACATCGCTCAAGGCGAGTGCAGTTGCTGCTTTTTCGAAGGCTCATTATCAAGTGGCACTTGCTAACATGGCGAAGCTGGAAAGCAGTGCTAGAGAGATTATCGCTCAGAGGGCTGTGCAGTTTACTAAGGCGATCGATGCTGTAAAACAAGCGTTAAATAGAGATGATGTCACGGCAGCACAACGCTATATGACAAAAGCGCTATTACTCAAACCGCATGACCAACATGCGCAACAGCTGGCTAAAAAAGTGAAGGATTTGCCGGCACTTATGACTCTATTGAAGCAGGTAGATGTTGCACGCATAGAGAATAACCGCAGCAAGGAGTTGAAGTGGCTTAGCAAAGCCATAAAACTTGCACCGGCGAGAAAAGCGTTGAAACAACGCCGGGCTTTTTTGGCGGGACAGATAAAAGAAGATCATTTTTCCGCTTTAATTTCTGCTGCACTATTGGCTGTTGAAAAAAATCGCCTTAAATCGGCACGTCATAACTATAAAAAAGCCAAAGCTTTATATCCTCACCGTGCAGCGTTAACCATACTGGATGAAAAAATCACAAAAAGGGCGGCAGTGTTACAGCTTGAACAGATCAAGGCAGAGGCTAACAAAGGGATAAGCGATGATGATTGGTTTAAGGTGCAGCAGCTTTATCACAAGGCTGCCCAAAGCTACCCGCAAGATCGAGCAATCCGTGATGGTTTGCAGTTAGCCAATAAATTGGTGGCTTTGCAAACAGCGATAGATCAATATCTTAAACGCAGCTATAGACTTGCAGATAAAAATATATTTGCAGAGGCTCAAGATACAGCTATTCAGGGCGCTATTTTGGCTAATCACAGCCCTAGTATGGCTCGTAAGGCGCAGCAATTAAAAGACTTGTTGAAGCAGGTCAATATAAAAGTGGCCGTAGCGCTGAGCTCTGATAATAAAACCTATATCTTGGTCAAGGGGGTTGGCAAGGTGGGCTTTACTCTATCCCGAACGATTCAACTTAAAGCAGGTGATTATATTTTTGAGGGAAACCGCTCGGGTTATCAATCCAAACGGCTGCAGGTACGTATTCCGATTGGTTCGCCCACGCTACATATCGAGGTGATCTGCGATGCACCAATCTGAAGGCGAACAAGGGTTGGCCGCTAAAACAGAAGAAAGTACGCACGATGATAACATGATCGCGGCGTTGTCACGCGCTAAATCTGAGCAAAAAAAGTTATATGTGTGGTTGAGCTTAGCTTTGCTGATAACAGCTCTCTCTGTTTTTATTGTTTTTGTTTTTTCTAAGGCAAGTATGATTGAAGTGGAGCCAAAACAAGCGCGTGATCAAGCTGTGCTTGAGTTGGTGGACGGGTTAGGAATGGTGCTGGGAAAGGCTGTTTATGTTTTGAGTCAGCAAGTAAATATAAAGGTATCTTCGCCAGGCTTTAAAACCATACAAAAAACTATAGAAAGCGATCAGATGGGCACGCTGATAAAGCTTGAATTAACGGCATTGCCGGCGCAACTGCATATAAAAACAACAACAAACGAAAAAAATAGCCAATGGTTTGTTGATGGAAAACGGATGATGCTTGGCGCAGAGTTTAAGCAAGCATTGGCTGCAGGGCCGCATATGATTGAGATCGATAACCCCTATTATCAAAAAAAAGAGATTCCGCTTAATGTGCAGCGTGGGCAACAATTAACCATGACCGTGACATTGCAGGCTATTGTGGGGCAACTGCATCTGAATACGGTTCCTAGTGGTGCGACGATTCGTATTAATGGCACGTTAGAAGGTGTTTCTCCGCGCATACTATCCAAAAATGGTGGCTCTTATCAGCTAGAAATATCGCATCGTCATTATCAAAACATCAGTGAAACCATTAACATTACCCATGATGAAAAAATGATTGAAAGAAATTACCACCTAGCCCTGAAAAAGGCTTCGCTACAAGTGGATGTAGCACCGAAAGGGGGGCGCTTGTTGCTCGATGGAAAAGTGATTAGCCCGGGTATTATTTTAAGGCTGAAATCAGGTAAAACGCATCGTTTGAGTTATGCCTTGGCAGGCTATCGTAGCCAATACAAGCGTCTATCGGTACAGGCTCAGGCCGAGCATCATCTCTACTTTCATCTAAAAGCGGCCTTGGGGACAGTGCAGATCCGTTCCACACCCGCATCGAAAGTGGAAATTGATGGCAAAGTGGTGGGAAAAACCCCATTTGAAACAACACTGTTGGCAATTCCGCATCAGCTGAAGTTATCTAGGAAAGGTTACCGTTCGTATCAAAAGCTATTCACACCCAATGCTCATGCAGCGCAGGTCATCAAGGTGAATCTAGTGACTGATCGTGCTGCTGCTATTGCAGCGTCACCCGCTAACATGAAAAATTCGCTGGGGATTGCCTTGAAGCTCTTTGAGCCCAATGAACTGTTTGCGATGGGTGCGCCACGTTCCGAAATAGGGCAACGGGCCAATGAGTTTTTAAGAACAGTAAAACTTAATAGGGCTTTTTATATCTCTACACATGAGATTACACTGGCGCAGTATGCGCAATTCAGAACTGTTTCAGCTGGACTAAAGAAGCCGGTAACATCCATCAGTTGGATTGAGGCGGCGCTCTATTGTAACTGGCTCAGTAAGCGGGAGAATATGGTTCCATTTTACCGCATTAGTCATCATCGCTTGCAGGGATTTAACCGTGCATCAACGGCTTATCGATTGCCAAGTGAAGCTGAATGGGAATGGCTGGCTAGAAAAGCCTCCAAAAAACAGGAAACGCGTTTTACCTGGGGTGATTCCACAACGGTTCCTCTGCATGCGGGCAATATCGCGGATGAATATGCGAAGGGATCGGTTGCACAGTATGTGCCTAATTACACCGATGGATATGCAGCTTTGGCACCGGTAGGTAGCTTTGCCGCTGAAGTGATGGGCTTGTATGATATGACGGGTAATGTGAGTGAATGGGTGCATGATGTGTATCAGCTTTTAGCAGCTGAGAAAACGACTTTAGAGCATAATCCGCTGGGCTTAGGGCAGGGTGATATGCACACTGTTAAAGGCTCAAACTACCGTTCGGCAAGTATTACTGAGCTTAGAGCTTCTTATCGAGAGGGTGAAAAAGTTGGCCGTGATGATATTGGTTTTAGAGTTGCAAGGTACGTACATGGAGGATAAATGCTTAACAATAGTCGACCTAGAAAACGTATGATGGTGATAGCACTGTTTATTACTGTGATAGCACTCGCTGCGGCCGTGCTTGCAACACCTGCTGTTTCGCGCTCGATCCAGTTGAATTCAGCGGCTAGTTTTCCGGTGGATATCTAATGTCGGCGATGATTAAAAGTCTTCTGGTGCTGATTTGTAGTACAGTGACCGTGCATCTAACTTATATGCTTTATATCCGACCTCAAGCTGATTTGGTGCTCCAGAGTGCTAAAAAATTGGGTCAATCAGCGCCACGTGACCTATTCGTGATTGTCAAAGACTATGAACAAGAGTTATGCATTATTTTGATGCTGTGGGCGGGCTTCTTGATTATCAGCCGATGTTTGGAGATTCTCAAAAATCGCTATCTGTTCACGGTGGATCTGCTAGAGGATGGCAGTGATAGTAAAACGGATCTGAAAACGGTACTCACCAAGCTTGAAGCTTTGCCGGATGAAACAAATCAAACACCATTGCTTGTGGCGCTGATGGCCAGTCTGCGGCGTTACTTGATTACTCACGATGTGCAAAATACTTCGGATGCGGTGGAGTCGAGTATTGATGCTTTGGCCATTCGTCAGGAAGCAAGCAACTCGATGATTCGCTATCTTATTTGGGCTATCCCCTCGATTGGCTTTATTGGCACAGTGCGAGGTATTGGTGGTGCCCTGGCCCAGGCAGATCAAGCTTTAGCTGGTAATATTGCAGGTATGACCAGCAGCTTGGGTTTGGCTTTTAATTCAACACTGGTGGCTTTAATTATTAGCATCATATTAATGTTTTTTCTACATCAGTTGCTTCGTTTACAAGATGGACTCGTGGTGGATACACAGTCTTATTGTGAAAAGTTTCTGCTGAAACGCATTTCCGAGCAGTAGGTGCCCCCTGAAACGTCGGCGTAAAACCGAAGGGTTTAATATTGCCTTCCTAGATATCATGGCTTCGGGATTGGGGGCGATTATTCTTGTGCTGATTATCGTCAAACAGGATGTGGATAAAAGCTCCCCTGAAGTTGATCTTTTGCAGGGCGATCTTGTCCGTATTCAGGCGCAACATGAGAGGGTGAAAAAGTCCCTACATCAGATTACTGCGGCATCGATAGATGAGTTGTCGCAAATAACCAGCATTCAGGCGCAGATAGCTACGCTGAAAGCGACTATAGCAACTAAAGGTGATCGCGTGGCTGGGCAGCAGGGGGCGGTTTTGTCGATCCAAAAAGCGCTTACCAAAACACCCATAGCCCATGCGGATGATGTGGTCAACAGTGCTGGCGGTGGTGAAGAGAATTACATCATGGGTCTAAAGCTCGAGGGGCGGAAAATTGTGCTGCTTGTTGACCGTAGTGCCTCGATGACTGATGAAAAACTGATTGATATTATCCGCCGGAAAAATAGTAGCGATGATAACAAAAAGAAAGGCCCTAAATGGCAACGAAGCAAACGTATCGTGCATTGGTTGCTTGCGCGCGTGCCAAAATCCAGTCAGGTCGCGGTCGTGGTTTTCAACCGAAAAGCCATGACACTAGCCGGTGGATGGTTAAGGGGGCGCGATAGCGGCTCTATTCAGAGGCTCTTTAAAGAACTGGATAAGGTGATACCGACAGGAGCTACAAATCTGCAAGTTGGCCTACAAAAAGTGCGTTCGCTTCAGCCAACCAATCTCTACTTGATCACCGATGGGCTGCCAACAGCCGGTCAATCAAGTTATGCGAGTTTGAACCCGTTTTCTGCCTGTGGTGGCCTGTTGGGCAGTTCAAGTACCATTTCAGGTGTATGCCGGATTAAACTTTTTCAGCAAAGCCTGATTGAAAGTGCGCCGGCCAGGGGCGTAAAAGTGAATGTTATTTTATTGCCTATTGAAGGTGATCCGCAAGCCGCACCTCAGTATTGGCGTTGGAGTTCGGCAACCGGTGGTTTGCTGATTAGCCCGGCCCAGAGCTGGCCATGAGAGTACGAGCCCGTGAAAATATTGAGATATTTACACTCTCTTTTTTGGATATTATATCCTCAGCTTTTGCCGCCGTAGTGCTGCTTGTGCTGCTATCCAAACCTCTTTCAGATAGCGCTTTGGATTATGCAGCTGACAGTGAACAACTACTGAAATCCGTCATGGCAGCACAGACAAGTGTCGATAAAGCTCAGCAAAAGTTAGAGAAAAAACGTCAAGAGTTGGCACACTTAAAGCAGATTCATAGCCAAGTAGGCTTATCCGAATCTACGCTTAAACAACATGTAGGTGATGCAAATCAACAGCTTAAGCGGCTGGATAGCGAGCTTGCCGGCTTATCGCTTGTTCAATCATCCATTCAACGCGCCGCCATTCGCCCTAGCTCATCAAATAAAAGAGATGTGGAAGTGGGTGGCATTCCCGTTGATAGTGATTATGTGATCTTTATCGTTGATACATCGGGCAGTATGCAGAGCATCTGGGAGCGTGTTTCAAAAGAGGTGATCAATGTGCTTAAAATTCACCCCAAAGTGAAGGGATTTCAAATTATGAATGATAACGGTCTTCATTTGATCTCAAGTTATTCAGGTAAATGGATTGCTGATACGCCGCAACGCCGCCATGGCGTGATGAAAGTGTTTGATGCATGGAAAAGTGCTTCAAATAGTAGTCCGGTTGAAGGCATTGAAGTGGCCCTTAAACGCTATGCAAAAGCAAATATCTCCCTATCAATCTATATCTTTGGTGATGATTATAGCGGCTCATCCTATGACGACGTGATTCAAAGCATTGGTGAGATGAATAGAAATAAAATGACTGGTAAAAAATTAGCAAAAATTCATGCCATCGGTTTTATCTCCAACTATGCCACCAATCGTTTTTCTATTTTGATGCGAGAAGTCACCAGACGTAATGGCGGAACATTTTTGGCGCTACCACAGTAATGGTGGAGAACCTGCCCACGCCTTCGCGTGGGCAGGTTCTCCACGGGAAGTTTGAACGCTGCTCCCGCTACGCGATAGAGTTAGCTTTGGATTGCCCGAATCAATCAGACCCGGTTTTGGTTGTTTGGCTAATCCTATCGCGTAGCGGGGAGTATTGTTGTAGCCAAAAAGCGGGGATTATTTAAACCCTCATTTTGGAGCTGTTTCGACAGCCTAGCGTATCCCCTGGGGGACGACACACGAATAATCACGAATAAGGGCCTCGGAAATAATAAAACATCCAAAAGGTGCGCAGGATAGAAGTTTGGATTCAAGGCGCAGAAACAGGCGCATAGCTGGGCCTATGTAACTGTTTCTGCAACGTAGAAGGCGAGCTTATAGACCAGTAGAAT
>JAUZRH010000011.1 GCA_030950555.1 Mariprofundus sp.
ATATATCTTCATCTTCCGTAAGCCGGATGAATCATGGGCGTTTTTTATTGATCCCCTCACCCAAGCCCTCTCCCTGAGGGAGAGGGTATTGCTCACGTCACAGTGCATTTGAAAGCTGAGGCTCTTGCTCCCTCTCCCTCCGGGAGAGGGTTGGGGTGAGGGAATCGACTATTTGGCGAAGCCTTTTCCGCCTTAAGAAAAGCCTTAATGTGTAAACCGGAATATGAAGGATGCCGGGTTTTTTTCAATGAAAATAAAGTAGAATCAATAGCTTATGGCCACGGAAAGAATAAAGTATCCAGGTTATGCGCAGGATAGTTGTTGGATTCAAGGCGCCAAATCAAGCGCATAAGCAAGCCCTGAATGGGTGCGATAGCCTACTGCCTTTAGTAGTAACTCTGTGGCAACGCAGAATGCGGACTTATAGACCAGCACGTGGATGATTTATTCTTTCCGCGGCCCTTAGTTCAGGGGGCTCTGGGAATTGAGGTCAAACAGCTTGTTGAATAAAAAATACTATAACCGAAAGCATCTCGTAATCTTTGTCATTGCAGTTGTCCCGCCTTAAAAATGAAACCTTAATTCGTGGTAGTCGTGGGACAAGGTGCATGCTGCTTGCGGCAGAGAAAGCGCCCTAGTGTATCAGTGGCTAATATTTTCTTTGTTCAGTCCAAACTCAGTACCTGAAACTCTCAAAATGATAGGGACCCCAATATACTTGATTGTCACCATAGCATGTTTGAGCTGGATGATCAAAATGGCTGCGGTTCATGACAATCAGAACAAACCTTTATGGACATAACGATCCAGCATTGTCTCATTCCCAATCAAGCCACCACTATGCAAGTAGAGTACCGCTCCATCTAGTAGCGCCCTATGCTCTAGAAGCGCCTGCCACATCTGCGCTCCATAGATCAAATCGACCTCCAGCCCCGCCTCCAACAACTCTCTGTACATAGCTAAAAATTCTGCATAAGGCTGAGCAAAGTGATACTTCTTCGGACTCTCTAGCAACTTTAAATTTGCAACTAGTGGGCCTAAGGCTCCCATTTGTGACAACAGATAAGCTGAATCACCAACAACAGCGGTCGTCCAAACCCATACATCAGGTAACGCACAAGCAAGATAATATGCTGTTGTGCCTGTTCCAGAAGGCGTAACGACATGCAGAGGACTTTCAATTGATTGATCCGCTTGCCATACTCTTATTTCATGTGCCAACTGCTCGATACCAGCTCGGGCCAAAGGGTCAGCACCACCCTGATTCAACAGTAGTGTTGAGCTACCCTGTGTAGCCTTTAAAGCCTCTATCGCTTCTGCATACTGCACAGGTTCCACTTCATGCAGCTGCATGCCCAGCTCCAGTGCCACTTTCAAGTTACCAGTCGGTCTCTTTTTAAGATGGGCTGCAACAGTTTTTGACGTGTAGTCAAAACGCCACCCTTTCTGCTGGCAGAGTGCCGCAATCGAAAGCATCGCATTCGACTGGGTACCACCATAGGAGATGATTCGTTCATATTGCTCCGCCGGGGCTTGAATCAGAGCGTACAGCTTTCTATATTTATTACCGCTGAGCAGCGGATCAATCAAATCATCGCGCTTAAGATAGTAATTGCGTCCACGCACTAATATTTTCTCAACGGATGATAGCATAACAAAGAGCCTGTTCGAGAATCGAGTCCATAACATGGAACATCGGAATTACTTTAGAATTTTGTCTCATTTAAGGCGAACCACAGGGCTCAAAACGATCATGGAATGGGAAGCCAGCCAATATACGCTTTTACGCCGTAAGATTTTCATTCTCGGACAGCCTCCTAGTCAGCTGCTCGATAATCACTTTGTGCTGAGGATAGCTTGCCACAAGCGCCTGAAACTCAGCCATCTCAAAATCAGCAAAATCAAAACCTGGAGCCACCGTACAACCCACCAAGGCGTAAGACCCCGGCGCTACAGTAGCACCAAACCAATCCCCCGCCTCAACCACCTGCATGAAGGCTTCACCATCGTTCAGGCCACTTCCCAACCTCTTTTGTGAATAGTTGCCCCTTTTATCGATCACATGCACGCTAAGCCCATCGCCCTGATAAAAATGCCATAATTCATCTTGCTTGATGCGGTGAAAAGCTGAAAATTCACTACCTTGAAGTAGAAAGTAGATACTAGTACAGCAGCAACGCTCACCATCAAAGCGTTTAGCTAAGCCTTCAACGGCAATGGTTTCGGACGAACGGTACACCTCTCTGTACCAACCGCCTTCGGGGTGCTGCTGCAGACCCAAATCGGCAATCCACTTTTCCGCACTCTTTAACATGCCACTTCCCCTTAGCCCTATAAAATTCGAAGCTCCAGTTTTGTTGTGGAGAATCGAAGGTTGTGTTTTAACTCAGCTAGTTTATGTTTAAAACGCAAATAAAATCACCTCTTCGACACTTAACGGCATCCGGAAAACAGTCAAAGACTTTCCACCACAGAGGATATGAAGATAATCCTTAGGCCCGCGGAAAGAATAAATCATCCACGTGCTGGTCTATAAGTCCGCATTCTGCGTTGCCACAGAGTTACTACTAAAGGCAGCAGGCTATCGCGCCCATTCAGGGCTTGCTTATGCGCTTGATTTGGC
>JAUZRH010000110.1 GCA_030950555.1 Mariprofundus sp.
CTGCGTTGCCACAGAGTTACTACTAAAGGCAGTAGGCTATCGCGCCCATTCAGGGCTTGCTTATGCGCTTGATTTGGCGCCTTGAATCCAACAACTATCCTGCGCATAACCTGGATACTTTATTCTTTCCGTGGCCCTTAAGAGACACTGTTGTTCACATCACCGCGTTTTTGCAAGCAGAGGCTCTTGCTCCCTCTCCCTCCGGGAGAGGTTTGGGGTGAGGAAATCAACTATTTGGCGAAGCCTTTTCCGTCTTAAGTGGAAAGCCTTAATGTGTAAACCGGATAATTAAGGCTGTCGAATATACTGGAAGTTTTACGCTTTTAAAAATCGACATTCAAAGCTGCAGAGCCACGTAACTCTGTGGGGTAGCTTTTTCCTTTGTATTGCATGGTCTTAGTGCTCATGGCAGCGCCTATGTCCAAGCGTGCTGCCCATAAGTTGATACCTAGGCCGGCTGTTAAGACCGTGCCAATATCACTTTCAGCCATATTTTTGTAGGCACCAACGCGCAGTGCGAGTACCTTGAACATATCCCATTCCAAGCCTAAGTTGACAAATTGCGTGTTGTAACCAGCTAAAGAAGTCTCATTGCTGGTAAGATCACCTGCCACTTCAACAGTTACGGTATCCCATGGCATATATGCAGCGCCAATTTTCACCTGAGGTTTAACCTGATAAGTGTAAGCGCCACTTACTAAGCCGGCGGTGTTGTAAATGTCGCCTTTGAACTTTGGCGAGTTAAGGTTTTTCGCCACAACTCCAAGCTGATATTTGCTGCCTCTATACATTAATCCCATATCTAAACCAAAATTAGAGTCAGTTGAATATTTATTTGTTGCTTGAGAGTTGAAGCTTCCTGAATTTTGACCAAAAGCTTGAATATCATGGGCATAAATCTTGGCTTGCATGTATTTAATGCTACCGCCAACCGATAGGCCCGGAGAAATTTCATAGCCATAGGTAAGCGGTACTTCGATTAACTGGACACCGCGGAAATGGATTGCGGAGCTATTCTTATCGATGGTATTGCCTGCGGCGGCGCCAGCCATAGTGTTAAATGTATTGGTTATCACTGCTTGCTGTCCTGCTGCAGCGGGTTGAGCGGCCAAAGCTGCATCTGCACTATTAACGGTCTGCTGTGCCACGGTAGGCGCAACGCCTGCATTGGTCAGGCTAGTCACCATGCTAGTGGCTTGGGCGGTGTTGAGGTATACATATCCACCTACTGGTGCACCGGCTGCTCCTACTGCAGCATTGTTAAAGGCGTTGACAGTGGCGTTCGTGCCTACAGGGGCCGTTGATGGAGCTATATTCACTAAGTCCACATTGGCACTAACACCCACTGATGCCAGTGTCCGTACGCCCAAACCGAAATGGCCCACGCGAATATCAAACTCACCATTTGCATTAATCTCCAAGCCGGTCTTTGGAGTATTCAATCCGCCGAGTTGAGAGACTAGGAGTAGGGAGTCGGCAATTTGCTGAGGCGTATACTGGGTACCTGCTGCACCGGTAGCACTTAGTGCATTGTAATTGATTTTGCCGAGCTTATCTACGATGCTGGCCATATCACCGTGGACAGATACACCGACGCCTGCATCGACGCCCGTGCCCCAATCCTTGTCGGCCATTCTGTTGTTGTCAGCGGCTTTGTTGGCTTTATCATCATTACCAAAAAAACCATAGACGGCTGGATTCCAATAGCTGCCATTTGCATCTCGCACGGAAGCTATATTGGCGCCGCCCATGCCTAAAGCGCGAACACCCAACGGTTCAAACGACGCTGCTTGTGCTTGGCTTGAGATAAGTAAGCCAAACACAAGCCCTCCCATCGTTCTCAAGTGGTTCTGTTTCATGTGGTTTCTCTCCTTAATATGGCTAAATATTGAATTTTTTGTGGTAAGCGAAAAGCTTGAAAAATAAATTATATTGAAATTTTTAACGCTCGAATAGTACGTTATAGTGCTGTGGATTCCATGATGGGTGCTGCTTATGTGTCATTTAAACACAGCTAAAGAGGTTGTTTGCGTTGTCGAGTAGATACACATTGCAGACGAATAAAAAGTGAGAGTGCCTGCCTTTCCTGAGGAAGGTATGGAGATGGACCTGCGTATAGGCCGGTAGGGGGGGGCATGCAGAGCACAGAAACGAAAAAGGGGTGAAATGCGCGAAACTAGGTCTGACCTAGGTTGTCGAACTAGGCTTCCCTTTTAAGACGAGATACCTGCAATTACAGATACTACGTGATGCTTTCGGTTAGAGTGTTTTTTTTATTCAACAAGCTGTTTGACCTCAATACCCATAGTCTCCCGACCTAAGCCTTACGGCCATAACGAGTGAGAGACTCCCTGCCCTTGCCGTCATATTCACTGCAATAGTCCGTCATTCCCGAATGGTTGCATCGGGAATCCATATCAACCAAACGCTCTGCTATGTGTTCCCACGCAGGAACGTGGGAATGAGGATGGATTTCCGTCCTACGCCTTCGCGGGGGTAGGTTCTCCACGGGAATGACGGGCGTAATACTTAAATCACCTTACCATGCGTAGTGAGGTATATTGTTGTAGCAAAAAAGCGGGGGACTATTTAAACCCCAGTTTAGGATCTATTTCGACAGTCTAGGTCTGACTCCACTTTATTGTAGATACGCTCAAAGATAGGGTGCTAGCATCTCTTTGACGCTGTTTAGTGCTTGTTGTAAGCGTTCGGGATATTGGCTGGAAAGACATATTTTTCCCGATGGAGATGGACCACAACGGCCGGGATAGGAGCCTATTTCGACATCATTAAACTGTAACTGAATGGCTTCTAACGGTGCGGCAAAGAGGCTTTCGGGTAGTTCAACGGCAATCTCTTGTCGAAGAAAAGGGGTGTCACCAAAATCATTGAGAATGGCCTCTAGTTGGGAAGAAAAAATATCAGGTACACCAGCCAAGATATAAACATTTGCGATATGGGCACCCGGAGCGATGGTTTTTTCACAGCGGATCAGTTTGGCGCCTTCGGGTACACGTGTCATACGTCTGCGACCGTCATTCAAACCCTCTTTGCCAAAGTGAGCCGTCATTGCTTCGACAATAAAGCGGTGCTCAATCAGTTCGACGCTGAAGGCTGCAGCGATAGACTCCATGGTGATATCATCATGCGTGGGGCCAATGCCGCCGGATGTGATGACGGCATCGTACTGCTTACGCAAGCGGTTTAAAGTCGTGATAATGGCGCTATGTTGATCGGGCACTACGGCTATCTCACTTAGTTTACAGCCTTTGTTAAACATCTTTTGTGCAACAAGCCAGCCATTGGCTTCACGCGTACGGCCTGAAAGAACTTCGTTGCCGATAACCAGCATAGCAACACTCTGATGTTTTGCAGTCGATTGATTCATAGCTGAAGAGTCTGCGGTGAGATCGCTGACGTCAAGTGTCACGCCAATTTACCTGATGCATTATGATCTTTTCAGTGCCTCAATTCGTGCTTCGGTTGAAGGATGTGATGCAAAGAGTGATGCCATACTACCGGCATGGCCATGGATTTTCATGGTGGCCAAGGCATCTTTCGGTGCCAATATCGAAGATTCTTCCTCCTCAACCGCCATAGAGCGTTGCGATAGTGATTCTATTTTTTGCAGCGCACGAATCATGTTGTTGGCGCCATAAGCTCTTGCCGCATAGGCGTCAGCCTTAAATTCTCTGTGGCGTGAATGATACATCACAACGATGGAGGCGAGGATTGAGAAGAGGATTTGCAGAACCATATCAACGACGAAGTAGAGCATATAGTTCATCTCGCCATCGCGTGAGCCCATGCTGGCTACCATACGCGCAATCATGCCTGCTAAAAAATAGACAAAAGTATTCATCAACCCCTGCAGCAGGGTCGTGGCAACCATGTCGCCGTTGTCTACATGACCCATTTCATGAGCCAGTACAGATTTCAGCTCATCATTCGACATTGCCATAGCCAAACCGGAGGAGACGGCCACCATGGCGCTGTTACGTGTGGGGCCAGTGGCAAAAGCATTGGGCGCATCGTCCCAGTAAACCCACACTTCAGGCATTTTGATGCCGGCTGTCTGTGAAAGTTCTTTGACCGTATTGTAAACAAGGCGTTCTTTCTCTGTAGTAGGCTCGGTGATTTGTTGCATTTTATACATGCGTTTGGCCATCGGCTTGGACATCCATAGCGAGATAAAAGCACCGCCAAAGCCGAATACCATGGCCCAAGCAAATTGATATGTGGCAACACTGCCGCGAAGATCGATTCCGAAAGCAGGCAGAACAAAGTTGATCAGGATGCTCCCGCTTATGGCAAGCGTTAAAAAAACCAGTAAATTAGTGATGATTAGCATAAACAGACCTTTAAAGCTTCGCATGAATCCTCCGGAGGTTTATCATTTCGTGAAATATGGAGGTCACATGATAACTTTTCAAGCCTTGAAACGAGATGATAACAACCTTAAGTATCGCTCATGAATTCAGATACCGTGTCCGATACCGATAAAAAAGATGAAACCACCGCTGATGCTGATGAGACGCGTGTTGATGAAATAGAGGCTGAGAGTGCAGAGCTATCGGATGATTCGGATACTGCTAAAGAGGGGATGTTGGTCCGCTCGGATGAAGTGTTACCCGCGCAACTGACACTATTACCGCTCTCCAATAGGCCGCTTTTTCCTGGTCTGGTGGTGCCTTTGATCTATGAAGGTGGAGAGATGGGCAAGGTGGTGCGTGAACTGGCTGATAGTCATGAACCGTACGTTGGTTTGGTATTGGTGCGTGATGAGAATGAGCTGTATGCACCGCAAAACCTTTACAGTGTTGGTGTGGTTGCGCGTATTGCCAAAGCGGTGGAAATAGAGGGGCACGGCCTGCACCTCGTCGTTGAATGTGTTCGTCGTTTTAGCGTCGACGGCTTTGTTACTGCTGAGAACCCGATTCGGGTGGCAGTCAGTTATCGTCCTGAAACCTCTTATGAAGATAATATCGAGCTACGTGCTTACACCGTGGCGGTGATCAATACGATCAAAGAGCTGTTAAAACATAATCCCATTTATGAAGAGGAGTTGCGCCTCTTTGCCTCGCGTTTCGATGTCAATGAACCCAATCGATTGGCTGACTTTGCGGCCAGTCTGACGACGGCTAGCCGTGAAGATTTGCAGGATATTCTCGAAACATATCCTATTTTTGATCGTTTGAAAAAGGTGGTGTCGCTGCTTAATCGTGAGCTTAATGTCAGCAAAGTGCAAACAAAAATTCGCGAAAATATCGATGAACGCATTTCGGAGCAGCAGCGTCACTTCTTTTTGCAGGAGCAGTTGCAGGAAATTCAACGTGAGTTGGGCATGAATGAAGACCCGCAAGAGAAAGAGCTTGCTGATTTTCGCAAAAAAGCAAAAAAGCTAAAATTTAGTGAAGAAGCACAGAAAGTGTTTGATGAGGAGTCGAACAGGCTCTCAATGCTTGATACCTCTTCTCCTGAATACAATGTTACGCGCAGCTACCTAGAGTGGTTGACCTGTTTGCCTTGGGGTAAGTTTTGCAAGGAGCGCTATAATCTAAAGACGGCAGCGCGTGCGTTGAACCGGCATCATTCAGGCCTTGATGATGTGAAAGATCGTATTTTGGAATTTATCGCTGTAGGGGCACGTAAAAAAGCGGTAGGTGGATCGATTATTCTTTTTGTCGGCCCGCCAGGTGTTGGTAAAACATCTTTGGGCAAAGCCATCGCCGATGCCGTTGGACGGCCCTTTTATCGTTTCTCTGTGGGCGGTATGCGTGATGAAGCGGAAATCAAAGGACATCGTCGGACCTATATAGGGGCGATGCCGGGTAAACTGTTGCAGGCGCTAAAACGGGTCAATGTTTCTAATCCAGTCATGATGATTGATGAGGTGGATAAGATCGGCTCTGATTTCCGGGGTGATCCGGCTTCAGCCCTACTCGAAGTGCTTGATCCCGAGCAGAACTCTGATTTTATGGATCATTACTTGGATGTTCGTTTTGACCTCTCGCAAGTGCTTTTTCTACTGACCGCCAATCAACTCGACACCATACCACGCCCGCTTCTTGATCGGGCTGAAATCATTCATCTGGCAGGTTATATGCCTAGTGAGAAGGTGGAGATTGCTCGCAAACACCTTTGGCCAGCTCAGTTGAAGGAGCATGCGCTAGAGAAAAGTGATGTCACGGTCACACCATCCCTGTTTCGTCATCTGGTGGAAGATTACGCCCGTGAGCCGGGCGTTCGTCGCCTCGAAGGCTTGATGAAAAAGATCCTGCGCAAGGTAGCTAGAAAACTGGCTGAAGAGACCGTAACGTTGCCTGTCCATATCACGGTGGCGAATATTAAAGATTATATTGGTCAGCCACGCTTTCGTGAGCAGGCGATTAAGGTCGGGGTGGGCTTGACGACGGGGCTTGCCTGGACAGCGATGGGCGGCACAACGCTAACACTGGAAGCAGCGATTATTCACCATGATCGGCGTGGAATGAAAATCACGGGGCAGTTGGGTAAAGTGATGCAGGAATCTTCTGATATCGCTTACTCTTACGTGATAGCAAACCTAGAGCGTTTTGGCGCACCGGTGGATTTCTTTGATAAAGCCTTTGTGCATATTCATGTGCCGGAAGGGGCCGTACCCAAAGATGGGCCGAGCGCTGGTATTACGATGGCGACGGCGCTTCTTTCCTTGGCTTTGAATCAAGTGCCGGCACGGATTGCCATGACAGGTGAGATGACACTGACAGGTGAAGTATTGCCTATTGGTGGCGAACGGGAAAAATTACTGGCCGTGAAGCGTTTGGGTATTACCGAGGTGATTCTGCCGGCGGGTAATGAAGTGGATGTAGATGAGTTACCACCCTCTGTTTGTGAAGGTATTACCATCCACTATGCCAGCCACTTCAGTGATGTGGTCAAGCACATGTTTGGTGTTCGCATGAAGCCGGCTAAAAAGCGCAAAGCAGGAAAAGTAGCAGCTGATAAAAAATGAACTTATTTTAAAGCACTCATCGTTCGTTCATTTTTATTGGCGTTCAGGAGATTGCCATCCAAATACGCTATATAGTGAGCCAATTGCAAAACTCGTGAGCGGCGATCGGCGGCCCCACTTTGGCCCATTTCCGCGCTGGTGTTCGCTCCGATCGGGAATGATGTACAAACCAGACTTGAATCACTCTCATATTTTTTACCTTCCTACGTTCTCCCCCAGGGGACACTCTCTGGCTGAGCTACTCACCTGATGCCTTCGTGCAATCAGTCAAAGACTTTTCACCACGAAGGCACGAAGAGCACGAAGGTAGGCCATATATTTGTATTGAATACATTCTTATGGATAGATCTGAAGTTTCACCGTTATTGAAAAGTATCTTTTCTCGTCATTCCCGTGAAGAACCTGCCCCCGCGGGAATGACGAGGCAAGGAGAGAGAAACACAGCCGCTCGTCATTCCCGAGGGTTGAGTCAGGAATCCACTTCAAATCAAGCGCTCTGTTTAGATATCTTTCAGCTGCGATGTAACGTAAAGGGTTAACTATTTTTTATAGTTGCTGAAAGATGCCTTGATAACAATGGATTCTCGCCCCACACCTTCGCGGGGGGAGTGACGGGCGTAATATTTAAACCACCTTACGATGCGTCGAGGGGAGTATTATTGTAGCCAAAAAGCGGGGACTATTTACATCCTCATTTAGGGACTGTTTCGACAGGCTAGCTTAGAGCCACTCTGGTCGTTGATGTTTAGCGTTTATGTGGCTTGGCTTCGTGTTTTAAGCAGAGCATGTTGGATGCCCCTTGTACCTCAAAACAGGGTAACTTAGCCGACTTGAAGTTGAATACTCGGCAGCCGTGCGGTCGCCCTTGTTCCCAAGTGCAAAAATAGTGTCGACATGTGCGACATTGCGGCTCTCTTGTGGGTAGATGTGGCTTGTGCTTAGTCATCGACAGCTACTTGGATCATATCATTCTGCACGCGGATAGGAAAGGTGTCGATATCTTCATAGGCCGGTGGGGTGAGCGCGCGACCATCACGAATACAGAAGCGGGCGCCGTGACGCGGGCAGATAATCTGATCATCTTCACATTGGCCACTGGTTAACTCTCCACCATCATGCGTGCATATATCTTCAATGGCGAAGAACTCGCCATGCAGATTGAAAATGGCAATCTCAGCATAGGGTGTTTTGATAATTTTACGGCTACCAAGAGGAAGGTCCTCTACTTTTGCAACATCTATCCACTCTGCCATGATTCACTCCGCTCTATTTTTATACTCGATGTTCCAGTTTTGTTGTAGAAAATCGAAGCTCGTGTTTTAACGCAGCTAGTTTATGTTCAAAATGCGAATAAAACCACACCTCCGACTCTTAATGGCATCCATAAAACAGTCAAAGACTTTCCACCACAGCGTTACGAAGAGCACGAAGATAATCAATAGCATAAATAAACATGTTCAACTAACAGCGTATTCTATACTCTGTGTTTCCTCTGCGGTGAAAGGATTTGAATCGATGACACCTTACATATACAAAATAGGACATCGAGTTATAGCAATGCAAGTATGGTGTTCGTCACTCCAGGCTGGATTGAGAATCCATTGAAAAGCATGGTTGATAACAATGGATTCCCGTCTTCACTAGCATGACGAGCCCGGTCAAAGCATGCTTGAATCACTATTAGCCCTCTTTTCCATCAGCTCGAGCCAGTAGCAGGATGGCACTATAGCGAAAGGCGATGATCAGAAAAGCGGTAGACCAGAAGAGTGCACTGAGCATAAGTGCGATATCAATATAAGCAGGTGCGATCATAGGTAGAAAGACACGGCATGCGGCAGCAGCAAAGGTGAGTATAAAAGCGCTTGGCACCCATGGCAGTGCTTCAATTTTGCGTCCGGTATGGCCGAGTGCGACGCGTGCTAGCATGCCGAGCGTGAACATGCCAATGGCACCCACCGTCCAGGCATGAATCGCCAGAACTGTGGGTAGCTGTAGCCATGTCGTGATACCATAGAGTAGGAATCCAGCCACCAGCCATGCGTAACCGGTGTGCAGTACCCATAACATTGGTTCCTGTAAAACAGCACGATCACACCAGCCGGTCAGACGTATAAGGTGGATGATCGTTGCCAGCAGTGAAGCCGAGATTATCAGCCACGCATGATTGCTTATCAGAGCAACAGCAAACATCAACACCGAGGGCAGGGCCAGTTGCTCAATCAAGGGGTTTGGTGCGGGGCGAATGCCAATACCTCCCTGCATAAAAAAGGGAATAATGCGTCCGGCAATGACAACGATCAGAGCGATAACGAGGGTGACCGCGGCTTGCATCGACTGCTGACCAATCTCAAAAATACCTGCTATTTGTAGGTGTACGCCACCATTACAGCAGGCCAGTAGCAGAAGTAGTAGCGGAATGGGGTAGTTACGGCGTTGTTTTGTCTGCCAGATTAAGCGCGCCAGCACGATGGCTAGTACGGGTAAAAATAGAAGGTCGATGGCGGCAAAGAGCATGGGCGGCAACAGTGAGAAGGGTGAGAGCAGGCGTGGAGCCAGCCATAGCAGGAGCAGCAGCAGTAGTGAGCCGCCGGAAGGGGTTGGCAAACCTGTCCAATTACGTACCGAAGTAAGCAAGAAACCTGCGATTAAGGCAACCGCATAAGCAAAAACCATTTCATGGCCATGCCAGAGTGGCAGATCAAAATAGTTCTGATGCCATAGGCCCGTGCTGAAGGCGGTCACCGCAATCAGCATCAATAGTATGGCCGCATAGATGCCTGAAAGGAAAAAGGGCCGAAACCCTAATGCCAAAGGCGCCCAGCGTTTGATTTCGATAGTTTCGGGTGTGGGAGTATGTTGGATAAGCGGTATTTTTGTGCTGCCGCTCAAAACATGCCCAGCTGTAACCGTGCCTCATCTGTCATCATTGCGCGATCCCAGGTGGGATCAAACACCAGTTCCACCTCAACGTCGGTGACATGATCGACACTTAATACTTTGGCACGCACATCATCGACGATAAAGGGACCCATACCACAGCCCGGAGCGGTCAGTGTCATGGTGATTTCAACGTGATGTTCACCCTGATCGGTATCGACCACATGACAGTCGTAGACAAGTCCTAAATCCACGATGTTGACGGGAATTTCCGGATCATAACAGGTTTTTAAAACCTCCCAGACCGACGCCTCTTTAACGGTGCCACCGGTAGATTGATGTGTATCTTCAGATGCTCCTTGGGGCGCTAAACCACCTAAACCAAGCGCATCCGCATCATTGCCTTCGATACGCGCGAGATTGCCTGAAACACTCACCGTATAGGTGCCGCCCAACTCTTGGGTGATTAATACCGTAGCACCCGCCGGAATAGTAACCGGCGTACCTAATGGAATCAGAATTGCATCTACATCACGGGTGGTGGTAATCATATTGCCTGCGTTATTCATATTATCCTTCCATTCATGGGTTTACTCTGTTTTGGCGACGTGATGGGAATCTTCCACCGCTGATTTTAAGGTGTGCCAGCAGAGAGAGGCGCATTTGATGCGGCTGGGAAATTCGCGTACACCGGAGAGCACTGCCAGTTTCCCAAGTGTATCTAGGTCAGGCTCTTCAGCTAGATCAGAGGTGACCATGTGCTGAAATGCCTCGAAGCGTTGCTCAAAATCAGCGACAGGTGTGCCTTTGATAGCATCGGTCATCAGCGAAGCGGAAGCAACGGAGATCGCACACCCCTCGCCTTCAAAAGAGACTCCTTCAATGAGCCCCTCGTCACTGACCTGTAGGTAGATATGAAGTTTGTCACCACAGAGCGGATTATAGCCATCCGCCTCATGGTTGAATGGCTCTAATTTACCGAAATTACGAGGGCTCTTGTTGTGATCGACGATCACCTGCTGATACAAATCTCTTAATTCAAACATAGTAAACCTCTTTTTTAACCACAAAGGCACAAAGTAAAATGGAACGAGAGAGGGCTTCAATTTGTAGGTGGTCGATATAGAAATGATAGACGGATTTTCTGAGTGTCTTGGTGTCTTGGTGGTTTGCTTTATAGTCTTTTTTCACCACGAAGGCACGAAGACACGAAGTAGAGAAAGAGATAAAGTCTTTAACTACGGGCAGCTTAGAAATAAAGCAAAGGTCTCTCTGTGTGTTAAGTCCAGGGTGTGATGCCTTACTTTGTGTCTTGGTGTCTTGGTGGTTTATTTTTTCGGTCATGCAAAAATCGCTTGGGCTTTTTTTAGGGCGGCGAAGAGGGTGTCTACTTCAGCTTCAGTGTTGTAGATTGAGAAGGAGGCGCGTGCAGTGGCCGGGACGTTAAAGAACTGCATCACGGGCATGGCGCAGTGGTGACCTGCTCGAATAGCAACGCCTTCACGATCAACGATGGTGCCAAGGTCATGCGGATGGACGCCAGCCAGTACAAACGAGAGCACACAGGCTTTTTCGCGCGCGGTGCCGATCTGCCTCAGGCCATCAAAGGCTTCGGCCTGAGCCGTAGCGTAGGCAAGAAGCTCTTTTTCACGTTTCTCGATGGCCTCAAAACCGATAGACTCGATATATTCAATGGCTTTGCCAAAGCCTATAGTGCCTGCGATGTTCGGTGTGCCCGCCTCAAATTTATACGGGAGGTCGTTGTATTCGGTTTTTTCGAAGGTGACCATGCGAATCATATCGCCACCACCCTGGTAGGGGGGCATGGCATCCAGAATAGCCTCTTTGCCTATCAATAGGCCAATGCCGGTTGGGCCATACATTTTATGTGCGCTGGTAACATAGAAATCGGCATCGAGTGCTTGCAGATCCACACGCATATGAGCCGCGGCCTGAGCACCATCAACAACAACGACGGCACCGACTGCGTGCGCTTTATGAATGATGTCAGCTACTGGGTTGATGGTGCCGAGCGCATTGGACATCTGTACTACACCAACCAGTTTCGTGCGCTCACAGAGCAGGGCATCGAACTGCTCCATGATCAGTTCACCAGCATCGTTGATCGGTGCTACTTTCAGTGTCGCACCCACGCGTTCACAGAGCATCTGCCAGGGCACGATATTGGAGTGATGCTCCATGTGGGTGATCAGCACCTCATCACCGGCTTTGATATTACTGCTTCCCCAGCTGGAGGCAATTAGATTGATTGCTTCGGTAGTGCCGCGCGTGAAGATTACTTCGCTCTCGGAGCGGGCATTGAAAAAATGGGCAATGCGCTTGCGTGTTATCTCATACTCTTTGGTGGCGCGCTCTGAGAGCGCATGCACACCGCGATGAACGTTGGCATTGTCATGTGCGTAGTAGTGAGTGATGGCATCAATAACAGACTGCGGTTTCTGCGTGGTGGCAGCATTATCTAAATAGACCAACGGCTTACCGTAGATCTGTTGATTGAGAATTGGAAAATTTTTTCGTACGCTTTCAATATCAAACATAGTCATAACCTTTTTTCACCACGAAGGTACGAAGACACAAACTGTTATCAGGGCAAGTTCTAAGTTGTTGATTGTCCAGATAGAAATGATGAATATATTTTCTGAGTGTCTTTGTGTCTTGGCGGTTTATTTTGGGATCTTCTTTTGTAACCACAAAGGCACGAAGGCACCAAAAAGTGGCAGAGATAAGGCTATTTATTCCGGACATGGCGAGCAGAGGAAAAATGTACCTCTGGGTGCCAAGCCCGCTCCATGATGCCTTACTTGGTGTCTTTGTGTCGTTGTGGTTTATATTTGTTCTTAATAGCAGGTGGCGCTTTAGCGGCGCCGCAGTGCCCCACCACCTGATGGTGCTATGGGTCTCTTTGCTTGGCGCTGAAAGGGGATTCACCCGAGCATTCCTTCGAGGTCAGTGATGTTGGGTAATTTGGCGAAAGCTGCTTTTTCAACGAAGCGACGTACACACTTATGGTTCATTTTACTCAAGATCTCATCGGCGAAGGCGAAGGTGAGCATCTGCTTAGCCTCTTCTCCCGATAGGCCGCGTGATTTCAGATAAAAGAGCTGATTCTTATCCAGCTGGCCGACCGTGACGCCATGGGCGCACTTCACATCATCATTGTAAATTTCCAGTTCTGGCTTGGTATCAATCGCCGCTTCTTTGGAGAGGAGTAGGTTGGCGTTGGATTGGGCTGAATCGGTTTTTACCGCGCCTTTAGCGACGACTATTTTACCATTGAATACACCATGGGCACGACCGTCGAGGACGCTGCGGTAGTTTTCACGACTAATACAGTGCGGGGCGTTATGATCAATACGGGTGTGATGGTCGATATGCTGACGGCCACTGGCGACAAATAGCCCGTTCAGATGCGATGTCGCACCCGGTTCTTGCAGCTGACTTACAATATCGACGCGCGAGAGTAGTCCCCCAACCTCGCTGCTATGTAAGGTGTAGGAGGAGTTTCGTTGCTGGCTTACTTCCACACGCCCTAGGTGGTACTGTTTTGTGGCTTCCATTTGCAGACGGGTGTGCTCAAGGCGTGCCCCTTCATGCAGGCGAAGGGCCGTGACCACAGTGGTGATGCCTGCTTGCGTATGGTTGCCGCTAAACTGCTCAATAATTTCCGCCTCGGCATGTTTCCCGAGCTGTATGCCGGTGCGTAGGTGGTTGCTGCCACCGCTATTGAGGTAGAGGATATAGAGGGGCTTATCGAGATGACTATTATCCGCAATGCAGATGCAGGCTCCATCGCTAGCTAAGGCACTGTTCGCGGCGATAATGCTATTATTTAGAGGGGCTTGCGGCTGATGCTGGATTAACTCGGTGGCTTTTTCAGGCTTCTCTTGCATGAGTGAAGCGAGCGGCGTAAAAGAGATGGAGGTAGGTATATTTGAACCTGCGGCATCGAAGTGTCCGTTGATAAAGAGGATGCGATAGGCATCTAACTCGGGGATGGCAAGCGCTGTCACATCTACGGCTGTTTCCGTCGCTGCTACTTGCCACCATTTATCGCCCAATAAGGCCTGCAAGCGTGAAAGGTCGGTATATTTCCAATCTTCATCCCGTGTGGTTGGCAAACCACTAGTTTCAAAACTCTGCCATGCCTCTTTTTGAAGTTCGGTGATGTTAAGCATGGGCTTCTTCACGCACCCAGTCGTAGCCGCGCTCCTCTAATTTCAGTGCCAAGCTCTTATCGCCCGTCTTTAGGATTTTGCCATCAGCCAACACATGGACAACATCCGGTTGAATATAATCGAGCAAGCGCTGGTAGTGGGTGATCATGATGATGGAACGCTCTGCAGCACGTAGCTCGTTCACACCCTTGGCAACAATACGCAGTGCATCAATATCTAGGCCGGAATCGGTCTCATCGAGCAGCGCTAGTGATGGTTCTAGCACGGCCATTTGGAATATCTCATTGCGTTTTTTCTCGCCGCCGGAGAAGCCTTCATTAACACCGCGCGAAAGAAAGGATTGATCGAGTTCAACAAGCTTTGCTTTCTCTTTGACCAACTGCATAAATTCCATGGCATCGAGCTCCTGCTCGCCACGGTGTTTGCGGCTGGCATTGACCCCTGCCTTAAGTAGGTAGGTGTTGTTGACGCCGGGAATCTCAACGGGATATTGAAAGGCAAGGAATACTCCCGCCCAAGCACGTTCCTCCGGTAGCATAGCTAGTAAATCCATGCCTTTATAGGTGACAGAGCCTTGCGTGACTTCATAACCATCGCGCCCAGCTATGACATTAGAGAGCGTTGATTTGCCTGAACCATTCGGTCCCATAATGGCATGCACTTCGCCAGCGCCGATCGTCAAGTCGATGCCTTTAAGTATCTCTTTGCCATCAACCGAGGCGTGTAAATTTTCAATTTTCAACATCATTATTATAACCTTCTCACCGCAGAGGACGCAAAGGACGCAAAGGGAATCGATTCATATTCTCAATGCGCTCCCCCGAGACTCCGTGGGTATTTATCTTTCATTACATATAAACGTCATCTATTCACCGCCGCAGATACATCTTTTTAGCTTTTCTATACCTTAGTAACTCCGAGGTGTCTGTTTTACCATATGTATCCATTATTATAATAAATAAAAGTATTTCCTCTGCGTCCTCTGCGGTGAGTAGCCTTTATCTTTTTTACCCTACAGCGCCTTCGAGGGAGACTTCCATTAGGCGGTTGGCTTCTACGGCGAACTCCATGGGAAGTTCATTGAAAACATCTTTGCAGAAGCCGTTGACGATCATGTTGACCGCATCCTCTTCGGAGATACCCCTACTCTGGCAGTAGAAGAGCTGATCTTCACCGATTTTGGAGGTGGTCGCCTCATGTTCCATCGTGGCTGTTGGATTTTTCACCTCCACATAGGGGAAAGTATGGGCGCCGCACTGATCGCCAATCAACAGCGAGTCGCACTGGGTGTAATTGCGTGCCCCTTCGGCGGATTTGGCGATTTTTACCAGACCTCGGTAGGACTGATTACCGTGGCCGGCAGCGATTCCCTTGGAGACAATCGTGCTGCGGCTGTTTTTGCCGATATGGATCATCTTGGTGCCGGTGTCGGCTTGTTGGTGCATCTTGGTCAGGGCAACCGAGTAGAACTCACCCACCGAATCCTCGCCACGTAAGACGCAACTGGGGTATTTCCACGTGATCGCACTACCCGTTTCCACCTGTGTCCAGCTTACTTTTGAACGTGCACCACGGCAGTCAGCGCGCTTGGTTACAAAGTTGTAGATACCACCCAAGCCATTTTCATCGCCCGGATACCAGTTTTGAACGGTGGAATATTTAATCTGCGCATCATCCATCGCGACCAATTCCACGACGGCCGCATGTAACTGGTTCTCGTCACGCTGCGGAGCGGTACAGCCCTCCAGATAGGAGACGTAAGAACCCTCTTCGGCAATAATAAGCGTGCGCTCAAATTGACCGGTATTCAATGCATTAATGCGGAAATAGGTGGAGAGTTCCATTGGGCAGCGTACACCCTTGGGAATATAGACAAACGAGCCATCGGTAAAGACGGCTGCATTGAGGGCTGCAAAAAAGTTATCACCAGTAGGCACCACTGAACCCATATATTGTTGTACCAGTTCAGGATGATCACGCACCGCTTCTGAGATAGGACAAAATATTACCCCGACCTCTTTCAGCTTGCCCTTGAAAGTGGTGGCAACCGATACCGAGTCAAAAACGGCATCGACTGCGACACCAGCCAGGAACGCCTGTTCACGCAAGGGAATGCCCAACTTCTCATAGGTTTCTAGTAGTTTGGGGTCTACTTCATCCAAGCTCTTGGGGCCATCGGCCTGGGATTTTGGCGCCGAATAGTAGGAGATGGCTTGATAATCGGTGGGGGTGTAGGTGACATTCGGCCAGTGCGGTTCTGTCATGGTCTGCCAGTGGCGAAAGGCTTCCAAGCGCCAGTTTAGTAGCCATTCGGGCTCATCTTTTTTGGCTGAGATATGACGGATGACATCCTCATTCAACCCCGGCGGCAGGGTGTCGGTTTCAATATCGGTGATAAAGCCCGCTTCATACTCACGGTTGGTGAATGATTCCGGTTGCTGTTCCTTTTTGGTATTACTCATGAATGGATACTCTCTCCGTTAATGGCGATGCTGCGTTGTAGGCGGAAGACCGGCACAAAATCCTGTTGGTTCATATCGGCCAGAGATATTCCCTCCAGCGCCTCGCCAATGGCCAAATTGATACGTTTCCAGTTGTTGCTGGTTGAACAGACGGCTCGCTGGTCGCACGAGCTCCCTTCGATATTGCACTCGGTGAGGGCAATAGCCCCCTCAAATACGTTAATAACATCGCGTACATTGATAGCGGTGGAATCACGTGTTAGTTGATAGCCGCCGCGAGCTCCACGTGTGGAGCTGAGGAGGTTTTCATGCAGTAGCATCTGTAATATTTTGCTTACTGTAGGCATGGGAATCTGAGTGACTTCAGCGAGTTCTGTGGCGGTGAATAGCTGCTGTTCTGATGTCGCCATGTGGGTCATCAGCAGGATGCCATAGTCCGTTAATTTGGTCAGTCTGAGCATTGTCACCTCTTAAAGGCGACTATTCTAGTCCAGTATCTGTTTTGGATCAATCCAGTACTGTTTTATGGGTATTCGGATTAGATGCCCAGTGTCCGCC
>JAUZRH010000111.1 GCA_030950555.1 Mariprofundus sp.
AAGAATCAGCCACTTTTTAAAAGCAATATGACTACCTATCGCGCCCATTCAGGGCTTGCTTATGCACCAAACCCTTCGCCTTGAAGAGGAACTTCTATCCTGCGCAGCTTGGGACACTTTATTATTTCCGAGGCCCTTATATATAAAACTCAGCAATATGACGCTCTAAAAATATCAGCGGCTCCAATATCTTTGCATTCACCATCACATAGTCTTGTTTTAGAATCTCCAAACTTCATCATCAAATGAGCGCACGATAAGTTCATACGCTTATTGACACCTTGAATGACCATAAAACGTCATTATTCAAAACCGTTCACCGCAGAGAAACAAGCAGCGCTCACTGTGCTAAAGTGTTATCAGTTTTTAAAATCCAGCCTCAATTGTCGTGCTGGCTGATGTTCCTCAGCTTGATCAACAAAGTGACTGACTGTCACACCAATCAGACGTACAGGCATAATGCCTACATCGGTCTGTTCAAGCAACGTTGCTAACACAACTTGAATATCCAGCACATGTGTAAAAGGGGCTGGCCTGGTAAAAGAGCGCGTCACCTGTTTGAAATTTGCATATTTCACTTTTAAAGTCACCGTTTTAGGCACTAGATTCTGAGCGTCAAGCTGAGCAGATACTTTTTCTGCCAATTTCTCTGCATATTGGCGTAACTCCTGAACATTCAAGATATCTTTGGCAAAGGTTGTCTCTTTCCCTAATGACTTACGTACCTGACTACTTCTTACCGGTCGATGGTCAATACCACGTGCAGCCTGGTAAAAGTAATCAGCAGATTTGCCGAGCATTTCTTGCAACTGCTCTTTTGACCAGCCTCGAAGATCTTTACCGGTATAAATCCCCCGTTGGTGCATTTTAGCCTCTGTTGCAGGGCCCACACCGTAAAATTTCTTAACCGCTAAAGTCGCCACAAAAGCTTCTCCAGCCTTGGGCAGAACCACATATAAACCATCAGGTTTATCCATATCCGAGGCAATTTTTGCGAGAAACTTATTATATGAAACGCCTGCTGATGCAACCAGCCCTGTCTCTGCTAAAATTTCCTGCTTTATCGCCCTCGCTATCATAATAGCCGAACCATCAAATGATTCGGTGTAGGTGACATCCAGATAGGCTTCATCCAGAGACAGTGGTTCAACCCGAATAGCGTAGCGCCAAAATATTTCCCGAAGCTGTTTTGACACCCTTTGGTAAGCTTCAAAACGAGGTGGTACAAACAGCGCCTCAGGGCAACGTCTATAAGCTTCTGCACAAGACATCGCCGAATGAATACCAAACGCTCTGGCCTGATAACTACAAGCTGCCACCACACCGCGACTATTGGGCTGGCCGCCGACAATGAGCGGTCTATCGCGATAATCCGGATTATCCCGCTGCTCCACCGATGCAAAAAACGCATCCATATCTACATGAATAATTTTTCTCTGTTTTTTTATCATTCAGATCGCCAGCCAGCTCTGCTCTCTACATCGGCAAGTATAAACACCACACCTCTTATAACGCATGGATTATCTCTGTTGTCATCCCACAAAGGTAGGCATGAGGGATAAGAGGCGGTGATTAATGCAATGATGCACGCCATGGTAGAGCATGGACAATCTCCGCTTCTGCTTCTGCTAATTGAGCAAAGCGACCGTAGACGACTTCTTCTGTGAAATATTTCAGCGCCATATCTGCAAAAACATGACCATGCTTGGCTTCAGCAGCCCACAGTTCTTTATAAAACAGCTTGAGCTCAGTTTCTTCAGTGGCCTCGCTAACCATACGAAAACGCTCAGCACCACGTGATTCCACAATGGAGAAGATCAATAGTTGATCCATAAAGTGTTCACTACGACCATTCCGCTGCAATTTCAGTAGTGCTTTTATATAGGGATCGGGCGTATCAGCTAACAAGGTAATATCCCGAACCTGCATCAAGCGGTAGCATGCGCGGAAATGTTCCAGCTCCTCAATCGACAAGTCAATCAACTGTGGCAATATTTCATGCTTATCATGGAAACGGACCACCATACTCATTGTTGTCGAGCTGGCCTTACGCTCACAGTTGGCATGATCAGCCAGAAAATGGCCAAAATCTGCCATCGCCACATCTACCCAATCAGCTGGCGTTGCATACAACAGATCCACCGATTTTTTTGCCATAGTTCAATCTCCCTCTCATGCGTCATCTAAATCGTTATCTGGGTCAGCTTGCGACCGCCCCGCTTATTGATGAGCCTGCCGAAGCCAAGCTTGGTTTGATCACAGTCATTCCCTGCATGCATGAGCCGGCAATGGTAGAACTTCTAGATCATCTGCGCAGCTGTCAAATGTCTACGACCAGTGATATTGAAATTATTATTGTCCTTAACCATCCTGCCAGCGCAGCTGAGCTCATCTGTAAGCAGAATAGAGATACGCTTGAACAAATTAAAAGATGGCAGGTTCAACATAACCAATCAGGATTTAAGGTTCACCTGATCACTGCATTTGACCTTCCCGCCAAAGCATCCGGAGTAGGTATCGCGCGAAAAATTGGTATGGATGAAGCGATGGCTCGCTTTGTATCGGTCGGTAAGGAGGATGGTATTATTGCCTCACTGGATGCTGACTGCCTGGTTTCGTCCAACTATTTCACTCACTTACTGCA
Organism: Mariprofundus sp.; assembly: GCA_030950555.1. Classification (GTDB taxonomy): domain Bacteria; phylum Pseudomonadota; class Zetaproteobacteria; order Mariprofundales; family Mariprofundaceae; genus Mariprofundus. The sequence continues at coordinate 2,645 of JAUZRH010000111.1, forward strand.
AGCCTTTAGCCAACAGCCAAAAATGCATGCTGCCACCATAGCCTATCAACACCGTATTGATGAAGAAGCCGATACATACCACCGCTTGGCGATCACTTACTATGAGCTTTTTTTGCGTTATATTGAAATGGGATGGTCCTATGCTGGCTTACCTTATGCTTTTACAGCTATTGGCTCCTGTTTTGCAGTACGAGCCAATACTGCAGCTCGTCATCAAGGCATGAACAAGCGACAGGCCGGTGAAGATTTCTATTTTTTACATAAATTAGCGCGTGAACGGCCACTTGCTCACATTGCCGGAGTCACTGTCTACCCTTCTGCACGCATCTCATCACGCACACCCTTTGGCACAGGTCAGGCTATCTCGGATTGGTATCACAATGATCATACAAGCTGGCCTGTTTGTGCACCTGAGCTATTTATAGAACTCAAAAAGATGCATGAAACGCTTGATCAGCTCTTCTCCACCGACACCGACAGCTGGCTAGCAAATTTATCGCCCTCCCTCAGGCAATACCTGCAAACAGCTAAAATAGAACAAGCTGCAGCGTCCATGCGTAACAACAGCAGCAGCGCCATAAACTTCAAAAAAAGTTTCTATTTCTGGTTTGATGGCCTCAAAGCATGGCGCTATGCCAATCAGCAACAGACTATCCCTATTGAAGAGGCGCTTGTAACACTGCTTCAACTCAAAGGAACGCCCTCATTATCAAATGATGCCAAAGAACTATTAAAACAACTAAGGGCCGCGGAAAGAATAAAGTATCCACGTGCTGGTCTCTAAGTCCGCATTCTGCGTTGCCACAGAGTTACTACTAAAGGCAATAGGCTATCGCGCCCATTCAGGGCTTGCTTATGCGCTTGATTTGGCGCCTTGAATCCAACTACTATCCTGCGCATCATCTGGATACTTTATTCTTTCCGCGGTCCTTATGCCCGTCATTCCGTGGAGAACCTGCCCCCGTGAAGGTATGGGCCGGGAATCCATTCTCGTTCCCACGCTCCTGCGTGGGAACGCATACTTATTTCAGAATCAAGCAGAGCGTTTCGTTGAGATGGGAGTGAAACGTTCTGTTTTGTAGTATTAGGGCTGTTTGGGAAGCACTTTTGTACGCAGCATGCTGTCAATCACTTGGGACAACTGGAGAATATGAACGGGTTTTGTGAGCACAATATTATTCTGCATTTCATCCTTATTTAGATCGACCAAGCCATCTGCATAGCCTGTGATAAAAATAGTAGGAACGGTATAATTGAGGTTGCGCATCTCTCTAAACATTGCTACCCCGCCCATGACAGGCATGACGACATCCGTTATAACTATTGAAATACGTTCACTATTCTTCTTAAATAACGCCAGTCCTTGCTGGCCATCTCTGGCTGTCAGCACCTGATAGCCCAGATTTTCGAGAACGCCCTGCGTAACCTCAATGACAAGCGCATCATCATCAATAAGAAGCAGCAGTTCATGATGTTTGCTGGCTAACACCGATTGCTTATCAACCCCATCAGGAACGCTTACAATAGAATCTATCAGTGGCAAGTAGACCCGAAAGATCGTGCCTTTAGCAAGCACACTTTCCACGTCAATAGCACCTTTATGGGAAGAAATACTGCCAAAGGCCGTGGAAAGCCCCAAACCTGTACCACTACCCACCTCTTTGGTGGTATAAAAGGGGTCATAAATCTTCCGCATCGTTTCACTATTCATGCCATAGCCTGTATCGGATATTGTTAAGCAGGCATATTCGCCAGCGGCCATATCAGCATGTTTATCTAAGAAGGGTTCGTCTGCGACAAAATTATCTAGGCTGACGGTGATACATTTTTCCTCGCTATCGGCTACTGCATCGCAGGCATTGTTCATCATATTCATCAGCACCTGTTGAATCTGATTGGCATCGCCATAAACCTGCATGTTTGATGATGGCATGTTTAATTGCAGCGTTACCGCTTCGGAGACACCGAGTTTGGCGGTTTCAAAGCTTTCTTTAATCAAGCTGGGCAGTGCAATAAGTTGCTCATCGCGACAAAAACCCTTATGTGAAAAGGTGAGTAACTGCTTGACCATATCGCCTGCTTGAGCAGATATTTCTTCTACTGATTTCAGGTATTTCATAGCCTTTTCCGGCCGCTTCTCAACACATCTTTTGGCCAGATATGCCTTGCCTAGAATACCTGCAAGTAAATTATTGAAGTTATGGGCAACGCCTCCCACCAAAGCTCCCACAGACTCCATTTTCATAGCATGCTGGAGCTGTTGTTCCAGCTCGATGCGTTTGGTGATATTGCGCACCATGCCTATAATGAATAGCTGCCCATCAAGCTGCATCGAGCTCACCATGAGTTCCATAGCAAACTCTGAACCATCTGCCTTTAAACCCGATGTAGAAGCAACTTGAAAGATACCATCCCCGCCAGCATTATAATAGCGTTGTAAGCCTTCTTGATGTTGCAGTCGAAACCGCTCAGGCATCAGCATCGTGACATTTTGTCCCTTCACTTGATGTTCTAAATACCCAAAAATAAACTGAGCTGCTTGATTAAATGCGCTGATCACGCCATCTTTATCAATGGTGATAATACCATCGGCAGTGTGATCCACGACAGCTTTCATGTGCGAACTGACGCTTATTAGTTCAGCTGAAATCGCATTAAAGGAGGCCACCACCTCCCCCATCTCATCATGTGTGGTGCGCATCTCAATTTTCGTCATATCCCCATCTTGCATGCGCCGAACAGCCTGTTTTAATGTTTGAATCGTAACCATGACAGATTGGTAGAAGCCCCAAAATAGGTATAAAATGAGAAAGATAACCAATACACCCATAAGCTTAATGATATATTGGGCAATAATATTCTGGCTAATTCTCTGCTGTAAAATTTGATCCAATAAAGTGAAGCTATCCCCACTCAACGCATAGCCAAGCATTAAAGCATGGGTGGCGACCGAAAAATATTCTTCTGGCGAAAAGGATACTTTTTCCGTGGTGATTAACTGCTCTTCGGCCAGCTTATGAAATGCATGTATGGCTAAAACAAAGGCATGATTCAACTGTTCCAAGGCTGGTTGCTGGCGCTCACTGAGGCCATACAAAAGCAACTGCTGTGATTCATCTAACAGCAGTGAAATATCACTGGCAATACTCCCCAGCATTAACTGCTCATGACTGGTTAAAGACTTTCGTGCCAGAAACCCTGTTCCTAGCCCGCGTAACTGCCCTATTTTTTCAAATAGTTGCGGTAATATTTCCAGTTGTGCTGCAACTAGGTTGTGAATAGTGGGGTGATCATCATAGGATAATCGTGTTATATTACCCACATCACGCAGATGCTTGCGCAAAAGCGCGATAATTTCTGTATGTAAGCGCCATGAAAGCATGGGGTCGTGCAGGTGTGTTTTAATGCGTGCCCAGTCATCTTGAACCGTTGCCCACTCAGCTGGGATTTTTATAATGCCAGTATGCTGCATATCTATTAGATGATTGGCTGCAAAATAGTGATCTACTTCTGCTGTTTTCTGTTGCAGCTTATCACTAAATGTTTCTTTAGAAGCTAGCTGTGCATTGAGCATACCCCGATGCTCTGGCACAACTTTTAATAATCCCATCATGCTTTGGATATGTTTGATGCCAACCATTTTGAGCTTTGCCATTTCAACGCCGTGATCCAATTGCGACAGCTTATCAACCATCAAAAATGCAAGTGGAATAAGCATCACCATGCTTATCAAGATGAATTTATGCGGATATTTAAGTTTATACATCAAATGAACCACTGAATACAGTACAATATTCACGCCCTCATACTGATGTTGCCTAACGTGCATAAGCAAAAGGCTGATCGACAGCAGTAGAAATGAAATAGCCGTAAATAAAGAGATCGAGGCAAAGTGTGCAAAGGATTGCGGCACATCGGTAATGAACAGATGCATACTGATGCCCAGCAGAGATATTAAACTTAGCAGCATGATCATAGCATGCGTGATGGTAACCAAGTGTTGTTTCAGAGTGCTTGAATTCATTAAAAATAGCGCGCTACTGGTTAATAAAAAGGCCAACGCAGTATTGGGTGCCATGCGCCCGGGGTAGGGGCTCGTTAAGCCAAAACCATGGGAATCGAAAAATATGTTATCTATCCCCAGATGGATGCCAAAGAGATCCTGTGCTAGCGATAGTAAAGCAAAGATAGCAACACCCATACAAATAGCAGCTAAGCCTGGACGCAAACAAGCCATAGCCATCAACAAAAAGCAGAGGGCCGTATTGAAGGTCATGTCTGCCACACCCGGCAACCAAGCGGCGAGCGTCGCATGATCCAGCCACCAACCAAGCAAAACCGTAGCGCTAATCAGCAATACGCCGCTGGAGGCCGCATTCTTTAGCCGTTCATCATTCATCCCACTCCCCTTCAGTTTTCTTGATTACCCATGATTTGTAGGCTTTACTCTGTTGCGTGAAACGGTGTATTTCGTGTGAAGACTTAAAACCAAAGCCGTGTACCACCGAAGGCACAGAAAAAGCTAGCTGATTAGCCATGCAACGCAGCCAATAGGCAGACTAGGACCTATTCTGCACTGACAGTCCGTGCTATGGCAACAGCTTTAGGCATCTGAATGTTCTTCTCGCAGTGCTGCTATTTGCGGAATAATGGTTAGAAAGATCCTGCACAAATCGGGATCAAAATGGCGACCCGATTGCTCCTCAAACAGCTTTATTACTTTGTCTAATGGCCACGGCTCTTTATAAGGGCGGGCTGAAGTGAGTGCATCAAAAACATCCGTAATCGCCACAATTCTACACGCTAAGGGAATGGCTTCTCCTTGCAAGCCCGCCGGATAACCAGAACCATCCCATTTTTCATGATGACCCATAGCAATCCCTCTGGCCATTTCAGCCATACCTGAGAGCTCTTGGCCCATAATATTGGCACCGATTTGTGCGTGAGTTTTCATTATTTCAAACTCTTCAAACGTCAGCTTTCCCGGTTTCAGCAAAATTTCATCTCGTATGCCAATTTTCCCCAAGTCATGCATCGGTGCACCAAAAAGAAGCTTCTCAGCAAATAGAGCATCACAGCCTGCCGCCAAAGCCAGCAATTCACTGCTTTTCCCAACACGGATAACATGGGCGCCTGTTTCATTGTCCCGATATTCACCCGCTTTACCCAAACACGCCATCAACTTCAATTGTAAGTTGACAATCTCCTTTGTTCGTTGACGCACCGTCTCTTCGAGCTGTTGTTTTTGTTGGTATAGTGCTAGCTGGGCATGCACGCGTGAGAGCACAAGGGGCGGATTTACCGGTTTGGTGATATAATCAATAGCTCCCAGAGAAAAGCCTCGTTTTTCATCTTCTACGGCTCCCATCGCCGTCACGAAGATGACCGGAATCTGGGCTGTTTTAGGGTTCTCTTTTAATCTTCGGCAAACCTCATAGCCATCCATCTCAGGCATCATAACATCTAACAAGATAAGATCCGGCTTGTTTTTAGATGCAACAATTTTCAAAGCTCGCTCACCGCTCGTCGCAGCTTTCACCACATAGTCATTGACCAAAATTCCACTCAATACATCAATATTTTCTGTTGCATCATCAACAATCAGAATAACTTTTTTATGCTCCATTACCCCTCCAAGTTCATATTTAATTGTTTCGCAGCCAATATAATGAGTGCTATTGCTTCATCATATTCATACGAGTCTATCGCTATTTTAATCGCCCGAATATTCATTATCGAGGCAATATTCGGAAAATCATGAAGTAAGGCATGCAGTAGCGCTGCCGACTTCACATCACACCCTCGCAGACAACGAAGCAGCTCACTTAACGCCAGCGACATCGTACCTATATCATCTATGTTGTTATGTGGAAGCGCTTTCGCCTGTTGTGGGTATAACGAAGCCACACAGTCCAATACCCTTAACAAAGCTTGCTCAAAAAGATCCGCCTGCGCCAACGGCAAAGCACCTTGTTTAAGAGCCTGTTCGCACAAAGTGGCGCTTTCGGCCAAAGCTTTCGCACCTATATTCGCCGCCACTCCACGTAGCGCATGAGCGATAAATGTTGCTGTTTGCAGATCACCTTGAGCCAGTGCCTGCTTTAACTTCGTTGCGGCTTGAGCCTGCGTTTCGGCAAACAGAATTAATACCTCTTTGTATAAATCTTCATCACCCATAACACGAGCCAAACCATCCGCTTTATCCAAGCTGCAAATAGCTTGTTGTTCGCGGCTGATCCACTTTTCCAACAGTGAATATAGCTTGGTAGGGTTAATTGGCTTGGTCAAATGATCATTCATACCTGCGGCGATACAATTTTCCCGATCACCTTTCATCGCATTGGCGGTCATGGCGATGATGGGCAGGTGATGAAAACGTCCCTCATTGCGAATCAATTCGGTAGCCTTGAAACCATCCATCACGGGCATTTGAATATCCATCAGTACACCATCAAAGGCACCTTGATCGATCATATCCACGGCTTCTTGTCCATTGTTAGCAACAGCGACTTGAATACCTGCTTTTTTGAGCAGTTCGGTCGCCACTAGCTGATTTACTCTGTTATCTTCTACCAACAACAAGCGCGCCCCTAGCAATGTTTGACCAACCGCAGGCATCCCTGTATCGGGTTTTAGCGGCTGTGCCCTTTGTTCCTTTTCCAGCGGTAGTTGTAGGATGGCGTTGAGTAACTTTTCAGCATAAATTGGCTTGGAGATATAGGCTGTAGCAGCCCTACTCCCGAGTGCTTGTAGTCGTTGGTCTGGCGCATATCTTGACAGCACCAGGACAGCTGGTTGGGCGGCTAGATGATGATCATTCAATATGTATTTATACAGCCTTTCCCCTCCCATAGCTGGCATCTCCCAGGTCATGATCACTAACTGATAAGGATGCTGTTGGCTTGTTTGTTGTAGCAGCATGATCGCCGCTTCGGCTGAATTCACCTCATCACAACGCAAATTCAGAGCTTGGCAGCAGTGCTTTGCCATGGCTCGCGATCGTGCGTGATCATCCACAATTAAAACGCTAGCCTGCTTCATACTTTCAGGGATCTGTTCAATCACTAGTGGTTGCTTCTCAAGCTGGGAGAACGAAATGGTGAAAAAGAAGCAGCTCCCTTCACCCGGGGTACTCTGAACCTTGATTTCTCCCCCCATCATATCTACTAAACATTTGGAGATGGTTAAGCCCAAGCCCGTGCCGCCATATTGACGTGTGGTAGATGCATCGGCTTGGGTGAATGGCTGGAAAAGATGTGCTTGCTGTTCTAAACTTAAGCCAATGCCGGTATCGCACACCTCAAAACGCAATTGAACCTGATCACCAACGACAGCAAGCGGCTCTATGGACATGCACACCTCACCTGATGCTGTGAACTTTAGTGCATTGGTCATCAAATTGGTTAATACTTGGCTCAAACGCAAAGGATCGCCCATTAAATGTGTAGGCACGCTAAGCGGTTGATAGCGCAACAGTTCAAGGTTTTTATCTGCAGCACTGCAAGCCGCAATATCAAACAGATGATCAAGCACCTGATTCAGATCAAACGCAACGGCTTCTAGCGCCATCTTTCCGGCATCTATTTTTGAAAAATCTAGTATCTCATTGATAATCGCCAGTAAGTTTTGTCCCGCCGTATGCACTTTACTGATATAATCGTATTGCTCAGTATTTAAGCCGCTATCAAGAGCCAAATAACTCAAGCCAATAATCGCATTCATTGGTGTTCGTATCTCATGCGACATATTGGCTAAGAACAGACTCTTCGTGCGGTTTGCCTGTTCAGCAAGTTCTCTGGCTTCGGCTAATTTCAAGGCACTCTTTTTAGCCGCTGAAATATCAACAAGTACGCCCACTACACGCTGTGCATGACCATCACTATCCCACCCAACAACTTGGCCGCGTTCACGCACCCAAATATGCTCTCCGCTACAATGGCGCATTTGAAATTCAGCTTCGTAGCGCTCATTTTCACCTGCTAGGTGGGCGTTTAAAAGCGCCTCTACCTGTGCCTGATCTTCATCGAAAATCAACGCTACTCGGGCTGACATCGAAGCTGGCATAAGCCCCTCTTCATAACCCAATATAGCTTGCCAACGGCGACTTAAAAAAAGCTCATCGCTGTTAGTATTCCAATCCCATAAACCCTCATTGGCCGCCTCCATGGCAAAACTCAAGCGTTGATTGCTGAATGCCAACGCTTGACGTAAAGACCAGCGATCAAGGCTATAACGGATCGATTTTTCCAGTATATTTTCATTCAAATGACTTTTTGACAAACAATCGTCTGCGCCTAAAGTGATAAACTCTCGACTAATTGCACTATCCGCCAGAGCTGTAAACACCACCACCGGCGCCATGCCACTCAAGGTGGAAATAGAGGCGGTTGTCTGTTCTGCATCGCTATCTTCAAGAATCAGATCAAGCACAATCACATCAAATGTTGTTTTTTCTAATAGCGCCAAACCAGCCGCCATGGTGACGACCTTACTAACGCGCGATCGACAAAATTCTGTCGCTGATAAATACAGTGAAAATATCGCCTGATTATCAAGATTGTCTTCAAATAAGAGAATATTAATGGGGTAACTCATCACGACCTCCAAGCCCTTGCAAGTCCAGATTCAAGCGCCCACCTTCATCGCTCAATAAGCAAAAAGCCTGCTCAAAATCATACTGTTTTATGGCCTCCTCTAGCGCTTGCATATTGATCACCGTGTGGATATTTGGCCATGTAGAACGAATGGTATAGATCACTTCACTTGCTCGCACATCATCCTCACTCAAATAGTGGAGCAGTGTTTGCAACAGCGGTTTTAGTGTATTCAAATCAATCTCAGCATCCGCGACTACGGCTTGGTCGTGAGGCTGAGCTGCTCTGATCGAGCCTAACACCTTAGCTAGTTCTTGCTGTAAGGCTAGCAGTTCTGTCTCAACCATCTGGCCTTGTTGCAATGTTTTTTCGCATTGCCTGGCATATTCAACCAATTTCACAGCGCCCACATTGCCTGCAACACCGCACAAGGTATGCAGGATGGCTAGCAGTTGCTGCTTATCACCTTCTCCCCAGGCATGCTGTAGCAGTTCACCACAGTCAGTTTGGTTTTCTAAAAACTTCGATAGAATCTTCCGATAGAGTGTTTTATCCCCGCTTAATCGATACAGACCATCTCGGCTATCAATACCATCCAGCACTGGAAAATAGTCCTCACTCTCAGGTATGGCTTCTGTTTCTATCTGATGATTACTTTTCTCTATTTTATCTGGTAGTAAGCGATACAATGTATCCATCAAAACGTCTAGTTGGATGGGTTTATTGACGTGATCATCCATACCCGCGGCCAAACTTTTTTCCCGATCTCCACGCATGGCTCTGGCGGTCATGGCGATAATCGGCATGGTGTTGTATTGGGGATCGTTGCGAATCAACTGTGTTGCCTCAAAACCATCCATCACCGGCATTTGTAGATCCATTAATACACCATCAAAATGTTCTAGCTGCAACGCCTGCAGCGCCTCTTTTCCATGATTGGCTATGCTGACGGTAATGCCCTCTTTTTTTAACAGCTCCTTGGCCACGAGTTGATTTACTTGATTATCTTCTACCAGCAGCAGATGCACGTTTGATAATTTTTTATGTTCGGGCTGCGATTGTATGTGCGCAGCCGTTTGATGCGCCTCGATAGCTGATGCAAATTGTGCAGAGAAATAGAAAAGGGAACCTTCACCGAGTTTACTCGTGACAGCGAGTTCACCATGCATCATTTTCACCAAGGCGGTGCAAATATTCAAACCTAAACCCGTACCACCATATTTTCGCGTGGTGGAGCTATCCGCTTGGCCATACGATTCAAACACTTTCTGTTGCTGCGCAACACTCAAACCAATACCTGTATCTGATACGCCAAAGCGCAACACGCACATATCATCGGATTGATCCAGCAGCTCCACGCGCACCGACACCTGGCCTGACGCGGTGAATTTTATAGCGTTATGCATCAGGTTGGTTAACACCTGCCCTAGCCGTAGCGGGTCACCCCGTAGCCTAGCTGGAACCTCCGGCAGACAAACAACCGACAGTGCAATACCTTTCTCTTGCGCGATTGCACTCAGCAAACTACGGCTCTGATTGAGCACGTGCAATACAGAAAAATCAGTCGTCTCTATGTGCAACTGACCTGCTTCAATCTTAGAAAAATCCAAAATTTCATTAATAATCTGGAGTAAATTTTGACTGGACTGATGCACTTTAGTGATATAATCATGCTGTTTATTATCCAGGTCTGTTGTAAGTAGCAGATGACTCAGACCAATAATAGCATTCATCGGGGTGCGAATTTCATGGGACATATTCGCCAGAAAATCACCTTTTGCCTGGTTCGCCGCTTCCGCATGCTCTGTTGCTTTGGCAAGCTCAATAGCCGCAAGCCTGCTCTGGGTAATGTCCTGCGATACACCAAATAAGACCCCCTGCTTGAAGGTGCTGGCAGGCACATAATAAGCACGTGTGTGCAGCCATATTACTCGGCCATCTGCTGGCCGTTGATAGGGATAGCTAATATCTAACTGCGTTTGTTTGCCACTCACCACGCACTCAACCTGCTGCAGCACTTCATCTACCATGGTCGGATCAACTGCGCTAATCTTGGATGCCCAATCGGTGATGCTATAACGCATATTGGCGTGCTCATCCTCACCTAGCATGGCTACCTTACGTGGTGATGAAATATACTCATTTGAGCCATCCTGAGGTAGTTGCCAATAGGCTAATTGACCCAGTTCCAGGGCAAGATCCGCGAGGTAGTGTAACTCTTGGAGTTGGGCTTTTGACTGCTTCTGGGCGCTTATATCGGTACGTATGGCAATATATTGAAAGGGCTTGCCCTGCTCATTGAAACACGGAACAATCGTTGCGCGCACCCAATACTCGTCACCTGATTTTTTGATATTACATATCTCGCCATGCCAAGTGTTTCCTTGGGCAATCGTGCGCCATAGCGCTTTATACATCGCTACAGAGTGGCGCTGTGATTTCAACATTCGGTGATTTTGCCCCAACAGTTCACTGCGCGTATAACCACTGATATCACAAAAATGATCATTAACATAGGTGATATTGCCTTTTACATCAGAGATACTAACAATGGCATGCTGATCGAGAGTGTTTTTCTGAAACTGTAGCTCCTGCGCCATTTTTTTACGCTGGCTGATATCTTTAAAGACGACCACAGCCCCTACAACAAGCTCATTTTGATACATTGGCGTGCAATCATACTCCGCAGCAAAGCTGCTTCCATCCTTACGCCACATTACCTCATTATCGACCTCTCGTTCTATGCCACCCTTAAACGATGCACGCATTTGACATGCTTCAACGGGATAAGGCGAGCCATCTTGATAGCTGTGCTGAATTTTTGTATGCATCATCAAGCCGATCAATTCATCTGCTTGGTAACCTAACATAGCACAAGCTGCTGGGTTGATGGATGTCACAATACCCTCGTTATCCAGCCCGCATATACCCTCGCCTACAGAATTGAGAAGCCGTTGTTTATCAGCCAGAGCAGCCCCTAGCTGACGCTTACCTCGATGTAAAATGTAGGCGCATAAAATCATTAGTATGATCGCGAGAGCTGAAAAAAGCGCTATAATTTTGCCTATTGTGTAAAGCATAGCGTAAGCTTCTGTCTTATCAATCTTGCTAATCATGCCCAATTGAAGCTTCTCATCCCAGAGGGCAGCAGCCACCACATGGATACCACGATAATCGCGTGCGCCTTGCAAATCCACCGCGGCGCCCACATGAATCGCCCTCTCGATGGTTGCCATCAAGGGGCCACTGTTGAGCGCTGCTAATGCAAGGCTATCTGTCTGATCTGATGCCATAGTCGGTTCACGAAGTGTTAATTGTAAAGCAGATGCTTCTTTGTTCGTAATCAAGTGCTGGCGTAATAGCTGCGCATTAAATCGACTTTCATTCAGCAGCAGCCCCTGCTTATCAAATGCGAGTGTTTCACCGGAATCTTTAAAGTGGCCATGACTCAAAATCGCTGAAAATATCTCTTGCACATCCAGCCTGAAAGCTAGGGCGGCAATAACATGGCCCTCGGCATCACGGATCGGTGCTGCCATAAACATCGTTGCCATATCTTTGCGCATCTTGCCATGCTTATCTTGCAGCGCCACATCAGAAGGCATGGGTAAGCTCATCACACTCTGGCCCTGCCACACCTTTTTCAGTAGCGCTTGTTGTTGTGATAATAGGTTTAATACACCAATATTCTCATCGCGCGATGATGCTACACTTATAGCCTTTTTATTGATCAAAAAATACCCACGATACCCATGAATACGTAACACGGGCTTTAACCAACTGCGCAGTTCCTTTTGTGCTCTTGCAACACGGAGACGCTGTTTTGATACTGGCAGTGATAAAAGAGCTGCGGTTGCATTTTTCACCTCTTGCGAATCCGCCCAAAATTGCACGGTTTTGCTTTGATTGCTAACCATCGTTGTCAGCTCAGCATGGTTTGCTTGCAAAGTGGATTGTAATAATTGCTCCACTTCATTTGAAACATGGTCATCTATCGACTGCAGCGTCCATAATGAGGCACCCATCAGAATCAAAACTAACAGGCTGACAAAATATTTATTCACTACCATTCATAGTTCCACATGCAGATTGCCATTGAAGCAACCATTATCATGATGAACTCGCTGTTTGCCCGGCAATCACAACATTATTACGATCACACTCTTTGGCTATATAAAGCGCTTTATCAGCCTCACCAGCCAGTTGCGTCGCCGAATCGAAATAGGGATAAGAGGCAACGCCACAACTAAAACTGACCTGAAAAATCTGTCCCTCACTGACATGGTTAATATTTCGAAAACTTATACGCAGTTTATCCATAATTTGTTTTGCTTCTGTGGCATCCGTGTTGGGTAATATCAGCACAAACTCTTCCCCACCATAGCGACCCACACTATCATATTGACGAACCGACTGTGTACAGAGATTTGCCAGACTTTTTAGCACCCTATCACCGGCAGGGTGACCATATTGATCATTCACTTTCTTGAATAAATCAACATCTATCATGGCAAAGGACAAGGTATTGTTTTCACGTTTGGCCCTAGCCAATTCCGCTTCCAAGCGCTCTTTACTTTTTGTGTGATTCAATAAACCCGTCAGCCCATCTGTTTCTGCCAACTTTCTGACCATACGCGAGCGGCGTACTCGGTTACTCAGGGCGGAAACCAAATGCCATGGTTGCACAATTTTAGCTAGAAAGTCATCACCACCCGAACTGAGTGCATGCATCTGTTTTTCTAGATCCATCTCTTTCGATAAAAATACAATAGGAATGTTTACATACTCATCCATTTGGCGGATCACTTGACTCAACTCCAGCCCCGTACAGCCCTGCATATAAAGATCCATCAAAATCAAATCCGGAGTTCCTTCGGACAGTTGATCCAGCAGAGACAGGGGATTATTGACCGCATGGGTATGCATGCCCGCTTGTTGCAAAATGGTTTCAATATACGTCGTTTGCTCTACCGAATCATCTACAACCATAATTCTGAAAGGCTCTTCGTCACTTGGGCTAGTCAAATTTGTTAGCATATCCGCCAGATATTCAATACGCACAGGTTTCAAAAAATAGCCAATACCGCCTGCGCGCACCGCCTTTAATCGCACCATAACATCTCGGTTTGCTGTGATAAAAATAGTTGGCAAAGGCGACTGCCGCTTAACATTAAGCTGAGCAATATCCTCTATACCCGATTGAGCACCTTCAGGAAACTCAATATCCATCACCACGGCCGCTGGCTCTCGTTGCTCTACAGCCTTATTAAAATCCGACAACGTGGCAAAGGAGACCACATCAAAACCAAAGGCTTGAAGCTGTAGTTCGGTGGTTTTTAAAAAATCAACGTTATCATCCACCAGATAGACTGGTTTAGCAGACCGGTTTCCACGCAAAGGGCGAGGCTGGGTGGAGGAGATTACTTTGGTGGGTGATTTAACTGTCTTCATCTGGCCAAGCTGTAAGTTATCAGCCATGACACTTTCTAATTTTTGCAAGAGCCCTTCTCCCGCATCTATGTCTGCCGCCAACCACAAGGTAGATGTATGCCTGGCAAGCACTTTTTGCACAAGGGTTTCCATTTGACTAGCCAACTCACCTAGCTTGATAAAGCCATAAGTAGATGCCGTGCCGGAGAATGTATGCATCTGCCTGTGTAGGTTCTTCGATAAAGCCCTATCCTCAGAGGCGCCTTTTACCTTTTTCCAGCCAAGTTTTAGTTCATCTATGCGCAATGGGATTTTTTCTTTATAGGCTTCTTTCAAGGCTGCTAATGCTGCTTGCAGATCCGGTCTACTTGTTATACCCATTCAAACCTCCCTATTTTCCCAGATCGTCTGTAGTTCGCTGGCCAGACTCATCGGATCAAAGGGCTTGGCAATCACAGCCAATGCCCCCATATTAAGATACTGTTGTATTTCTGCTGGTTTATTTTTGGCTGTCATAAAGATGATCGGGGTCTGCTGATACACTGATAAGCGTTTAATTTTTTCAAATGCTTCCGGCCCCCCTAAATCAGGCATCATCACATCAAACAGCATCAATTGAGGAGCAAATGCTTCATACGCCGCCACGGCTTCTAAGCCAGAATTGCATATTTTAAGGGTAAAACCACCGACCATTTCCAAAGCAATAGTCGCCACCTGCTGAAGGTCCAGCTCATCATCAGCATAAAGAATCCGTTTTAATTGCATCACAATCCCATGTTGCACATATTTTCATCTAAAAAGAGTCAGAGCCTGTCCGAGAACGAATCATATACTGCGTAAAATCGGATATTGACTCGATCTCCACCCCTTTATCATTTTAAGCCCCTACTATTCGCCTGCATGGCGCTAAAATTCAAGGCGCTCATAGGGTCGTTCCAAAATCAGGATTTGTCTATATTATCACGATGATTGAATGGGTCAATGAACAGGTTAATGAACAGATCAAATTCAGCATACTGCATGAGTTGCATACATAGTGAAAGCCCATATCAGAATTGGGTATTAGTTAGAGATTCGCCATCCTAAGGGCCGCGGAAAGAATAAATCATCCCATTCTGCTGGTCTATAAGTGCGCATTTTGCGTTGCCACAGAGTTACCACTAAAGGCAGTAGGCTATCGCGCCCATTCAGGGCTTGCTTATGCGCTTGATTTGGCGCCTTGAATCCAACAACTATCCGGAGCTTAACCTGGATAGTTTATTTTTTCCGCGGCCCTTATGGTAGAGAGTATCCCCTGGGGGACGACACACGAATAGGCACGCATAAGGCAACAATCATAGCTTTTTAATTCGTGTGAATTCGTGGAGCAAGGTGAATGCCGCTTGCGGCAGAGAAGGTGCCCTGTGGTATCAGTGGCTAATATTTTCTTGATTACGTATCATATTCAGCTATCTGACGGTTTCAACATGTAGAGACTCCAATATACTTGAAGATTTACCCTAGCATGTCGGCGATCGGCATAGCTGCGTTTCATGGGTAATCAGGTAAATATATGCTGTTTTAACTGGCTCGCGGTATCAGCCAATGATGGAGCGTTGTCATGTTCAAACAAGATTGGCCTGCATACATGCATCACTGCAAGGCCAATTTTTGCCGAATAGATGCCAACCCCGAGCCCTTGGGCAACGCGTGAACTGAGCACACTTAAGGCCTCTTGCCCTCCTACATCTTTTACCAATTCACTAATCGCCACCTCTGTTGCACCACTGACAGCGATATGGCTCAAAACAGCGCGTATCAACGTATAGCGATTTCGCAATGATGGGCGAACACCATACACTTGTGCCACATCTACGACCATTTGCAGGTTGCGCCAGAACGACAACAGCATATCCACCGATGCCCATGGGCTGGCGGCAAGTGAAATTCCGATTTGCGCGCTATGTTTGCTGATGCGTCGTTGAGCTTCTGTATCGAGCTTGCATAAGAATAGTCTTTCGATATGGGCCAAGGCTTCACGATCATCATTATAATCTGGTATCAACTGCTTACAACGCAGCCACTGGCTATTTTGAGGTTTATGATGGTAAAAATCATCCATTCTTTTAAACAAAATAGCCGCAACACCACAGCTATGTTGCAAACGGATATCCGCAGCAAGACTGCGTAATTCTTCAACCTGCTTCTCATCGCCATGACTACCAAATAGTTGCCATAACAGATACAGCCCTGCAGATACGCCCACGCTAACTAAGGCGCAAAAAAGAACTGCCAGTGTCCAATGAATCTCCATTGCTTGCAGGATTGTCGCCCTGATCTCAAGGCCGGCATAAACAAACAACGCCAACAACATTGCCACCAGAAATAGCTTGATACCCCGTAGAGGCAAACCATCGAGTTTGAGTTTGGAATAGTCTGTCATATTGGGCAGCACTTCATCGGCTGTTATTGACTCAGGCGCAACCGTAGAAAACTCAGACAAAGAAACCTCAAAAAACTGTCCCTTATTGCCAGCCTTAGCTCTTTCATTTTGTTCAATGCTTGGCGCAGCAAATATCTGACCCTGGCGCGTTTTTTTTATTTCACTCTCTGGATGCTCTATCATTGGCATTTATCTCCGATCAAGTCGTCAAGAACAGAATCCATACGAATATGCGGAAAGGCATCCTGATTCAGATAAGATAAACCTGCTGCCGGTCGTAATACGGGTGATGAAAAACACACTAAAGGCTCCCACTCAGCATCACTTTCCGGTATTCTATCGGGGATGGTTGGATTGATATAGCGCAAAGGCTTGCCCGTTAAATCAAGACCCTCAACCGCATGATAGCCTTGGTAAACTAGCTGTTTAGATGACCTAACTGCACTTGTCGCCTCAATTTTTGTAGCCACCCCTTGATGCTTAATATCCTGTAGTGACTTGCGTACCACCGAAGCCAAAAGTTGGCGTACTGATTCATGATCATCGGCTGTCACTTGATCAATTTTTGTTGCGGCATAGATCACCCTATCCACTTTCGGAGCAAAAAGACGATCGAGTACGCCACTCTTGCCATAGGCAAAACACTTACTGATCCTATTCATCGCCTCACGTAAATCATTGATAGCATCAGGCCCTCCATAAAGTGCTTGAATCACATCGACTAACACCAATTGCCGATCAATATCAGAAAAGAAATCATGAAAGAATGGACGCACCAAGGCATTGATATACTCATTATAGCGATCCAAATTGACTTTGTAATAACTATCCGGTGCGGCTCGCTTTAGATCCTCTTCATTGCACTGCCCTAGCATCAACAGCGGTATAAAACACAACTGCAACGCATTCTCTACGGCACCTGGAATCAGAAATCTGCCTGGTTGAATAAAGCCAAGTGTGTTGCCATGTGACTTACAGCGCTTTAAAAAAACCTTATAGCGACCATTGAGCTCCTCTATCGTAGCCAAATCTGCCTTGGCAAAGGGATCTAGCTGCTGCAAATCCGTCAACAGATCACCCATCAATTGTTTGCGAGGCTCATCTGAATATTGTGCCAGCGATTGCATGCACCAAGCCCGATAACTGAGGTCCAGCATGGGCAAATCTAACAACCATTCGCCTGGATAATCACGTATTTCAAGCTTTAATGTGAATGTATCACCTCTAAATGGATTCACACTCTTTTCGTGGTGACGCATGCGAATTTCAAGAAGACAACCACTCATAGCTTTTGTAGGTATTGGCCAGGCAGGCTCGGCTGATGCAACCGTTTGATAAAATTCATCATAGGGAAAAGCTGGAAACAATTTTCCTTCGAGCGGTAGCTGCTTTACCGAGATAATTCGGTCATCTACAAAGGGGGAAAAACCAGATAAATTAGCTTTATCAAAACATAATAACTGGTTGATTAGACTGGTAATAAAGCTTGTCTTCCCACTCTTACTCAAGCCTGTAATACCGATACAAACTCTTCGATTTGAAGCCATTTCTAATCGACGCTGAGCCTGATTATAGCCACTATCTAATAATGTCAGGGTTTCATTTCCAGTCTGCTTGGCCTTACTCCAAAGCTGATCACTCCAACTCACTTACTTCTCCCTTTGCTCTGGCTCCCACACGCCTGCGTGGTAATGGCTAACGCTACTCGCTCCTGCCTGGGAATGAGAATCACACCTGATGATCTTTAACTTCACGATCCAATTCTCCGCTACGTAATTTAGCGATATACGCCTTCAAAGCAGTGGCCACCTTGCCCTGCAATAGATACAGAGCCAATAGATTTGGAAAGGCCATCGCCAGCAGTAACAGGTCAGAAAAATCAAGGATGTTATCTGCACTAACAAGGGAGGCAAGCACGATAAACATTAGAAAAATAATTCGATACACCATCGAAAAACGCTCACCAAAGACATAAGTCCAGCAACGTTCGCCATAATATGACCATGAAATCATCGTTGAGTAAGCAAACAGAACCACGGCTATTGATAGAACAATCGGAAACCAAGAGATAACAGAACCAAAAGCGACCGCTGTTAAAGCAGCACCTTTACTGGCCTCAACCAAAGCATGGTGCTCTGGAGCATTATAAACTCCCGTTAAAATGATCACCAAGGCCGTCATCGTGCAGATAATAATCGTATCAATAAAAGGTTCATAAAGCGCTACCAAGCCTTGTCTCACTGGATAACGTACCGAGGCCGCTGAATGAGCAATCGCTGCGGAACCGATACCAGCTTCGCTGGAGAAAGCCGCGCGCTTAAAACCTTGCACAATCACACCTACCAACCCGCCCGCAACAGCAATAGGGGCAAAGGCTTCTGTTACAATCATGTTGATTGCCGCGGGCACTGCCGCAGCATAGGTAAGAATAATCCATATACAGGCTGAGAGATAAATAAACACCATTACTGGCACAATCGCCTCTGCAACATGGGCAATACGTTTGATGCCGCCAATAATCACAAGCCCTACAGCGCCGGCCATAAACACTCCGAAGACCCAAGGATATGTCGTGAAAAAGGGGAGTTCATTCTGCACTGCACCCAAGGCCTGCGACACCTGAAAGGCATTACCGCCACCAAAAGAGGCACAAATACATAAAACAGCAAACAGTACAGCTAGCGCCCGTCCTGTATTTGCCATGCCCTTCTCAGCAAAGCCTTTAGAGAGATACTGCATCGCCCCACCCATCACGCGACCATCACTGCGAAACTCTCGATACATCTGTGCCAGCGTTACCTCAGTGAATTTAGCACTCATGCCAAAGAAACCAGCCACAATCATCCAAAAAGTAGCACCGGGACCACCAATACTTACCGCAATCGCAACACCGGCAATATTACCAAGCCCGACCGTTGCAGAAAGTGCAGCACTCAGTGCTTGAAAGGGACTGACTTCCCCTTTGTCTGCAGTAGATTGATATTTGCCGCGAAGAACAGCAAGGGCATGGCCCATCATGCGTACATTGATAAAACCGAACCGACAAGTCAGATAGACACCGCCGACTACCAGCCATGCAACGATAAACGGCACAACTGGCTCCCCCGGCATGACATCGTAAAAGAGTACACTTGCCAAATAACCGTTCATCACACCAAAAAAATGATCTATGGCAGGTGCACTCTCAGCTTGGGCAAACGCCAGTTGAGCCGGCAGAACTAACAGCAGTAGCATGATCAATTTCAGTAGTTGTCGCATAGATCCTCCAGAACATCGAAAACCCTGCCGTAATACAACCTGAATCGCCACCCAACGTCATACATCACTCAAGCAAGTGGCTATAACGTATCACTTGATGTTTCCGTTTTGTAGTGGAAAATCGAAGGACGTACTTGAACTCAGATAGTTTATGTTCATACGCAAATAAAGCTACATCTTCGACTCTTCAAGACATCCATAAAACAGTCAAAGACTTTCCACCACAGAGTTACGAAGAGCACGAAGAAAATCATTATCATAAGAGCCAATGGCAAAACTCTGGGTGGATGAGCGGCAATCCCACTTTGAGTCCATTTTTGAGGTGGAATGAGGTGCATGGTGGTTCCATGGAGCAAACAACAGCGCGGGTTGGGCCAAAGTGGAGCCGCCGATCGCCGCTCACGGGTTTTGCAATTGGCTCATAAATAAACATGTTCAGTTAAACTACGTCGTCTATAGAGATTCAAGTTTGAAAAGTACCTTTTCTCGTCATTCCCGATCCGGTCGCGAATGACGCACAATCCATACTTGCATCACTATACTATACGGACGGACTTGTTCATCCAAATTATGTATTCCTCGTTCCCACGCTCCTGCGTGGGAACGCATACTTCTTTCAGAATCAAGCAGAGCGTTCATTTTGAGTGGATTCCCGACTCAAGCTTCCAGCGAAGAGCCTGCCACCGTGAAGGCGTGAGGCGGGAATGACGGACACTCCATACTTGAATCACTATAGCATAAGGGGCACGGAAACACACATCATCCCATTCTACTGGTCTAAAAGCGCACCTCCTGCTTTGCAGTATCAGTCTGCAGATGAAGGGTGTCGCGCCCATTCAGGGCTTGCTTATGCGCTTGATTTGGCGCCTTGAATCCAACAACTATCCTGCGCATAACCTGGATACTTTATTCTTTCCGTGGCCCTAACACTAAGCCATGAACGGTGATGACTTCGAAATTTTTATCTACTCTTTGATAGACTCAGGGACATCATCGATACAGAGTTGCATCACTATGGATTTAGCTTCACATAATCCACATCATATTTTCGTGGTATAGTAATCGGCATAAAAATATCTTTGACCGTCCTGCTTGAATCACTATATCATTCGTATTCTCTGAGAAATCTGAGATGTTAAAGAGTTTTCTTGGGAAGGGGAGCATAATTTGGAATACATCCAGTGCCCGCACTGCACAAAAAAATATGGTGTTAATGATCGCATGCGCGGGGCGGTAGGGAAGCTCATTCGCTGTAAATCATGCCAGAACACATTTCAGATTCTTATCATTAAAATAGCCGACCGAACCATCCCGCCCGCCATAGAAAAAAAACTCCCTCAACAAAATCCTCAAACAGCGAAGCCCGATAGTCCCACGCCACAACCCAAGACGCCAGATAAACCATCTTTAGTCGTCGAGCGGATTAAAGAAGAGAGTGTAAAAGTACCCCATGTAAAGTTGAAAAAGAAGTTGGATGTACAATTTGTTTTTTTAATCGGATTAAGCATGGCAATTCTTTTGATTGCTATTGGTATGCTTATCTATTTCAAGTTTCCCCAGCTAGTAAACTCTTATACCAATACGAAAGTGCATCAAGTTTCATCCCCTGATAGTTCTCCCATCGGCCCACCGTCAAACAGTGCAAAGCAACCAGAGCCAACAGAAGTTGAAGACACTATAAATCGACATAAAACAATGTTGGAGGGGCCAAAAGATGCCTCTAAAATTTGTCGCGATGTCGCTGCTGACTTCTGGAAGCGCAGCCACACAATGAACGCTGATAATATCGATATACAGACCTATACAAGACTGCTGAATGAAGGGGTAGAACAGCCATCGGAGATTCGCAACCTCTGCCATGACCGCTATTTAACGGGTCGCCTTATTGAATCAGCAAAACAGGATAAAATACCCCCATGGATCAGCAGTGAGATAGAAGCCCACTCCGATACTAGATAAAGAAACAAAAAAGAATCGCCCTGCATCAATGACAACAGTGGCTTCTCGTTTATAACGGGACAACAATACCAGAGCCTTGCGAGGTTAAAGCTAGGCTGTCGAAATAGCCCCTAAATGAGAGTTTAAATATTCCCATCTTTTTGTTTGCAACAATACCTCCCTCTACGCATGCTAACGTGATTTAAGCATTA
>JAUZRH010000112.1 GCA_030950555.1 Mariprofundus sp.
TATGGTGGCGTTTATATCAGCGTTGCATTGATGTGGTTATGGCTCGTTGATTCAGTTCGTCCAACCACCACAGATTGGGTTGGCGTTGGAGTAAGCCTGATTGGTATGTCTATCATCATGTTCGGCTCTCGGCACGCATGATAGCCCCTTATTCATTTAACTGAATGACTTGTTATAGCCGACAGTTGCCCTTTGCGAGCGATAAAAAGATGTCTCTTCATTTTCCGTAAGCCGGATTAATCATGGGCGTTTTTTTATTAATTCCCTCACCCCAACCCTCTCCCTCCGGGAGAGGGTTGGGGTGAGGGAATTAACTATTTGACGAAGTTTTTTCCGTCTTAAGAAAAGCCTTAATGTGAAAACCGGACAATGAAGGATGCCGAATAAAGTATGATTATTGCCTTATTCGTGTGTCGTCCCCCAGGGGATACTCTCTACCACAAGTGGTATTCACCTGATGGCTCACTTGTGTTTCTATCTTTAGAGCCAATTGCAAAACTCTGGGTGGATGAGCGGCAATCCCACTTTGAGTCCATTTTTGAGGTGAAATGAGGTGCATGGTGGTTCCATGGAGCAAACAACAGCGCGGAAATGGGCCAAAATGGGGCCGCCGATCGCCGCTCACGAGTTTTGCAATTGGCTCTTTAGTTAAAAGTAGTGCGTTCCCTTTCTTTTTAATAGATCGGAACATAGCTGAGCTTTGTATGTAATGATGAGAAACTATAGCGTTGTTTGGATCTTAATCTTCTGAACGCCAATAAAAATGAGCGAACGATGAGTTTAATTAGAGAAGGGGAGATGCATCTTATTTAATCCGGCATGCTCACTAAACGAAAGCCAATTAGAATATGTTTTAGATTTTTCGCTCGACCATGATGTGCGGCCGGTCGGCAGACACCGCCATGATCATCCCAGCTACCACCTTTGACTGTCATCCTCTGATCATTCCATACGGTGGATGTCCATTCAAAAACCTGACCGGCGCCATCAAGCACGCCATAGGGGCTTGCACCCTTGTTGAAAAAGCCCACGGCAAGGGTTTCGAGAGAACCATGGTCGGCGTTATTTAGTCGCTCAGCGTCGTAAGTGTTACCCCACGGATAGAGCCTTCCATCATTGCCACGCATCGCTTTTTCCCACTGCATTTCATTGGGCAGCTGTAATTGTTGTCCTAGTTTCTTAGATAGCCATTTGGCGTAAGCCAAAGCATCATCATAGGAGAGAAGTACGACAGGATTGTTTCCTCTGTTCTTTGGTATGTGGCCATCAAGCCATAGGTATGGTTTCACCCAGCTATACGGATGAACAAGGCGATAGTTTGACCAAACCTTTGCCGTAACAAATGGCGCTGGATACCCGGTGGCGCGGATAAATTTAGCGTATTCAATATTTGTCACAGCTGTTTTTTGAATGCTATAGGTGGGAAGATACACTTGGTGCTGCGGCGTTTCATTATCAAACCAGCCCGCTTTACGCACACCATTATGGCCATACCCCTTGGCACTGATGCGGTATCCCTGTTCGACCTGAGCGGGTGTACTACCCATCAAAAAGTTACCCGAGGGTATGTTGATCCACGTATTCGCACGGGCATAACTTGGCGATATGAGCATCATACAGAGGCAAAGGTAGATATAGCCAGATCGTAGTGCTGTGAGTTTTAACAGGCAGCGGGTCAAAATAGATATTTTCCTTGCGAAAAGAAAAAATCAGCATCACTTGTTGTGCCACTCTGTGCTACATAAGAGCCTGCAAAGAAATGACTATAACCTAGCATAAGTGTTAGCGGAAAACTCCGCAGCTGGGTGGAGGCGGTAATGTCGATCTCACTACCCACATAGGAAGATGTGGCGGTGGCTGAGTTTCGCACTACACCCGCGCCGGCATTATACCATGCATCCGTAGAAGGCTTGGCCAGCCAAAAACCTTGATAGGCAAGGCGGAGTATTGTTTTTTCATAGGGCTTCCAACGTAATGCTACTTCGCCATTATGGATATTTTGCAATGAGAATAGATCCATATAGCCGTAATAGGCGTGATTTAGAGGGTAGAGGTTATCAAAGGTTTGGTGCTTGTTGTCGGTAGCGCTACTATCGCCGCTGGCGTAATTATAGGCAATGCCCAAATGTATGTTTTTGAGAATGGTTCGACCTGCGCCGATGTGGGCAGCATAAGCTTGCTGTTGCAGAAATCCATAGCGACCAGTTTGCATCATTACCTCACTATCCGCATCCCAGCCACGAGCCAACCATGCATAGCGTAGGCCGAATGTTTGAACACGATCGCCAAGATGTATGTTACGACGCAGTAGGTAATAGAAATCCACTTGCGCATTTGACATGAACTCTTTATCGCTGAGGTAAGCACCATAAAGCTGGCTGTCAAACAGGCGATTGCCGGTAAAAGCATGTGAGTTAAAACGGTGCGGTCTGACAGGCACCAGTTGCGAGGCAAACAGGTCAAGCTGACGCCCTTTGCTGCCTAAATGCTGCGTTAAACGTATGCCATCCCATACACGCGCGGTATTAACCCACTCCAGTGAGGCGATCATCCGCTGTGCACCGAGATTAAATTTTTGGCGGCCAAGGCGCAAACGTGAAGCAAATTCATCACCCCAGCTGATGTCCAAAAATGCCTGATGTAGATCGAATTGGTCAGCAAAAATATTGGCAGCTTTTTTATCGTTGATATTATTGCGCCAAAAAGCATTGTTGACCCGTGCATCTTGCCCTTCAAGGTATAGCGACCATTGATCACCATGATGGATTTTTGTATGTAAGCGCAGTTGAGAAAGTAGGTAATCTTGTGGATCAAAAGTGCTGGGAGAGCCCAAGGCAAATCCTTGCTTCCACTCATAGCGTAATCTTAAACTACCACCGGCTTGCCATTCAACAGCAGGTGAGAGGGCGACTGATTCATTAGTAGGTTTTGGTGCAGCTGTGGCGCTTTGTGCGAATATTGGCGATAACAAAAACATGAGTACTGTTAGCGCGCGATGTGTCAATTTTAACATGAAAGATCCTTTGTTCGGCTATAGAAGCAGCGGTATTAGGGCCGCGGAAATAATAAAACATCCAATTCTACTGGTCTATAAGCTCGCCTTCTACGTTGCAGAAACAGTTACATAGGCCCAGCTATGCGCCTGTTTCTGCGCCTTGAATCCAAACTTCTATCCTGCGCACCTTTTGGATGT
>JAUZRH010000113.1 GCA_030950555.1 Mariprofundus sp.
GGCCTATTGTTTCGTTCCCTCTGTGCTTAATCTTTGGGATTACTCCCGCCGACCCAGAGTTCACTTCCCGACGGATGGCTAATCCTTCTCGGGACGGGATTTTCACCCGCGAGAACAGACGACCTTGCCCGGCCGCACGGATACTTTATTCTTTCCGTGGCCCTTAGTTTGTCAGTTGGTTTCATCTGATGACGGTGGAGACATTGCGAGGGTGCTTTATGCAGTTGAAGGAAGATGCTGTATCGGGCATTGATAGTTAGTCTATTCTGATTTGTGAATGCACTATCGAGGAGCCGTGTGCGTAAATAGCGCAAGCACGGTTCTGTGAGGGGCTTGGGGACAATGATTGTATGGCAAGGATATTGTGGTACCGGCGGCCTGCCTGCCGCAGGCAGGGAAACCAGCCGGCAAACAGAGAAGACAAACACGAGCCTAAGCAATCAGAGAACCCGGTCTACTCGACAGATTATGCGCAGGGTAGTTGTTGGATTCAAGGCGCCAAATCAAGCGCACAAGCAAGCCCTGAATGGGCGCGATAGCCTACTGTCTTTAGTAGTCACTCTGTGGCAACGCAGGATGCGGACTTATAGACCAGCACGTGGATGATTTATTCTTTCCGCGGCCCTAAAGTCCCACTCCCAGCACCATTGGGTTCGATTGGTTTTTCTCATACGCATACTTCGAGTGGGGATGCCTAGCTTGATGTAGAATCGAGGATGCATTGTTATTTTGGCGTGCAGTTGCATCAGAAGCTTGCTTGGGTGGCGAGTAATGACAGGCTGACAAACGACAAAAAGACAGTGAATGGCTGGATTTCTGGGGGCATGAAGAGAGGTATGGGGGCGAGATGTAATAACTGTTCTTGATTTACTGTTTCAGGCTGGCATGATTCGCCGCCGTTATAGTCGGGTGTAGGGATGAACCTTCTCCTTTACCGATTGTTTAATATGCGAGGGTGGCGGAACTGGTAGACGCGCTGGATTTAGGTTCCAGTACCTTTGGTGTAGGGGTTCGACTCCCCTCTCTCGTACCATTTTATATAAAATAATAGGGCATAGGGCTACAGAAAAAATAAAGTATCTAGGTTATGCGTAAGATGGCAGCTCGAACTCAACGCGGAGGTCGGGTTGCTAGAATGCAAACATTGGATGGCTTGTTTTCTGTGGTGCAAGCTGCCTGATTATAAGTCCGTAGGCGGATGGAGAGATAGATGATTCAGACAGAAGTGAAAACAGTAAGTCCTAATGTGTATCAGGTGCATGTAACCGTTGCGCAGGCTGAATATGATAAAATTTATGCGTCCATGATGCAAAAAATAACTACGAAAGCAAAAATGCCTGGTTTTAGACCAGGTAAAACACCGCTAAATGTCATAAAGTCTCAATTTGGGCCTAAATTGCATGAAGATACTGTCTCTGAGATCATTCAAACCCATTATGTTGCATCAATTGAAAAGTCGGGTTTGACCCCAGCTCTGCAGCCTTTATTGGATGTGCCTGCTGTTCAGCCGGCAAACGGATTTGAGTTTACGCTGAAAGTAACAACCTGGCCTACAGTTGAAGTGGCGCCGCTTGATCAATTAAGCTTTGATGAGACGACGATCACGGTGGATGATGCTGACGTGCAATCGGTGATTGACCGCTTGCTGAAGTCACAGGTGTCATTTGAAATTGTGCCTGAACGCGTTAGTGAAAATGGCGATCAGCTGCATATAGATTTCTGTGGTTCGATTGATGGCGAAGAGTTTGAAGGTGGTAAGGGCGACGATGTACCATTGGTATTGGGTGAAGGTCGTTTTATTTCCGGTTTCGAAGAGCAGTTGCTAGGTAAGCTTGCGGGCGATGAAGTGATGGTTGAAGTAACCTTCCCTGCAGACTACCAAGCGGCGCACTTAGCAGGTAAGTCAGCAAGTTTTGATACCACTGTCAAATCTGTGGCAAAACCTCTGCATGCTGCAAATGAGGAAGAGCTGGCGAAGATGCTGAAGTTTGATGACGCCGCAGCTCTACGAGCCGATGCTGTTGTGCGTTTAGAAGATGAGGCAGTTGACGCTTCATTTTCAACAACGCGCTTAGCTGCTTTGGATGCATTGGTGGAAGCGAATGATATAGCCTTACCTGATGCGCTGATTGAAGAAGATATGAAGGCGAGTACTCGCCGTATTTTGGAAAACATGAAACAACAGGGTATGGAACCAGATCCATCTATGCTTGATAACGATGATTTTAGAGTGGAAGTAAGAGATCGTTCAGAGAAAGGCTTGAAATTGTCAGTGCTGCTTCAAAAAATACGGGAAGGTGCTAAGCTGCAGTTGGAAGAGGCGGCAGTTGATGCTGAGATAGATCGCCAGTCCGCACAGTATCCAGAAGAGCAACGGGAGCAATATAAAGTGTGGCTTCGGGGTCAGAAAGAACAGATCGGAGTACTGCGCGATCGTCTTTTAGAGCGTTTATGTATCACTTTCATCGTGGCTCAAGCTGCAACAAACAAGGTCAGTAAAGCGCTATCCGTATGGCAGCAGGAGCAGGAACAGTCATAATTGATAGTAGAAGATGCAACGCTTCTCATAGTTTTGGATAGATATGCCGCGCAGGCGGTCAGAATGATAAAGGAGTACCCATGAATCTGGTACCTACAGTTGTCGAGCAAACGTCGCGAGGCGAGCGGGCCTTTGATATTTTTTCTCGCTTGCTTAAAGAGCGTATTATTTTTCTCAATGGGCAAGTCGACGATCATATGTCCAATCTGATTGTTGCACAATTGCTGTTTCTTGAGTCAGAAGGGCCGGAGAAAGATATCTATATGTATATCAATAGCCCCGGTGGTGTGGTTACTTCCGGTATGGCGATTTATGATACGATGCAGTATATCCGTTGTGATGTATCGACACTCTGTGTTGGTCAGGCGGCTAGCATGGGAGCTCATCTGTTGGCGGCAGGAACGCATGGTAAACGGTTTTCTCTACCAAACTCGCGTATCATGATTCACCAGCCACTAGGTGGTTTTCAGGGGCAGGCTACGGATATCGAGATTCATGCTCGTGAAATACTGAGCCTTAAAAATCGTTTGAATGAGATGCTGGCAAGACATACCGGTCAACCACTGGAGAAGCTGGCGGATGATGTGGAACGTGATTATTTCCTAACTGCTGAGCAGGCGTGTGCCTATGGTATTGTTGATAAAGTATTGGCAAATCGTGCGGATGCTGTGACTGCCGGAGGTGATGATAGCGATGCAACATAATAGTGGTGATAATACCCTGTACTGTTCATTTTGTGGAAAATCGCAGCATGATGTAACGAAGATGATTGCCGGACCTACAGTTTTTATCTGCGATGAGTGTATTGATCTGTGCAATGAGATTATCCTTGAAGAGTTGGAAGAAAATGAGAAGAAAGAAGAGAGCAGTGATGGCTCTCTGCCAAAACCAGCTAAGATCAAAGCTTATTTAGATGATTATGTGATTGGCCAAGAGGGACCGAAGCGTCTGCTAGCTGTGGCTGTGTATAATCATTATAAGCGTATCGAACATAATGCTAAAGGTGATGTTGAAATCGCTAAATCCAATGTGTTACTGCTAGGACCAACGGGTTGTGGTAAAACTCTGTTGGCTCAGTCGTTGGCAAAGGTGTTTGATGTGCCATTTGTGATGGCTGATGCCACTACATTGACCGAAGCTGGCTATGTAGGTGAAGATGTTGAAAACATTATTCTGAAATTGCTGCAGGTAGCTGACTATGATGTGGAGAAAGCCCAGCGCGGCATCGTATATATTGATGAGGTAGATAAACTATCGCGTAAAGCGGAAGGACCATCCATTACGCGAGATGTTTCTGGTGAAGGTGTGCAGCAGGCACTTTTGAAACTGATTGAAGGAACCGTTGCATCGGTACCGCCCCAGGGTGGTCGTAAGCATCCTCAGCAGGAGTTTTTGCAGGTAGATACAACTGATATTCTATTTGTGTTAGGTGGCGCTTTTGCGGGGCTTGAAAAGACCATTGAGAGTAAAGGTAAGCAGCGCTCTATTGGTTTTGGCGCGGAAGTTAGTACCGAAGATGAAAAAGATATTGGTGAGATTTTGAGTCATGTTGAGCCGGAGGATCTGATTAAGTTCGGTCTTATCCCGGAATTGGTCGGCCGTCTACCGGCGGTGGCAACATTAGGCAATCTGGATGAGGTCGCGCTTTTGCGTATTTTAAAAGAGCCTAAAAACGCCCTGATTAAACAGTATGAAGCGCTTATGAAATATGATGGCGTAGAGTTAAGTTTTACCGATGAAGCTCTGGAAAAAATTGCCAAAAAAGCCATTACTCGTAAGACGGGTGCACGCGGACTACGTTCTATTATGGAAACGGTGATGCTGGATGTGATGTATGAGGTTCCGGGACTGCTTGGTGTTGAGAAGTGCGTGGTCAATGGCGATGCGATTGACGGAAAGTGCAAGCCTCTGTTACTCTATAAAGAAGAAAATGAGATGGATATACCGTTAGCCAAGCTTGCTTCCTAGTTTTTCTGGATCAACTCCTTTTGTAAGCGCCCGCTAGGAGCTTAGCTGGGAATGGGAACCGGAGCGAGAAAAAACGGGATTATGTTGGATTTTTACCCCCTTTGAGGTGCATAGCAGGGCTCAAAGTGATCACGGGGCAGCAATTCGGCCAATATCCGTTTTTACGCAGTAGGTTTGCCATTCTCGAATAGTCTCCTCGTTGGGCGCTCTTTTTTGCTATGCAATAATGCCCAGATTGCGTTAGATTTTTTTATGTTGTTAGGAGAACCATGTGGTTGAATGCACCAATGATAATCATGATGTGAGTGTTGATAGTGATGCACTGCCTCTTTTTCTGCCAATATTACCACTGCGGGATATTGTTGTTTTTCCATGTATGATTGTGCCGCTTTTTGTGGGTCGTGAAAAATCAGTGAAAGCGCTGGAAAGTGTCATGGCGATGGGTAAGAAAGTGCTCCTGTTGGCTCAGAAGGATCCTGCGCTTGATGATCCTAGTGCCGATCAAATGTATGCTGTTGGCACGGTGGGACATATTTTACAACTGTTGCGCCTACCCGATGGAACAATAAAGGTGCTTGTAGAGGGCGGCGACCGTGTTGTTGTTCATGATATGCGCGTGGAAAACGACTGTCTGGTTGGCCAATATAAGAAACTTATTGAAACAGTTGATAAATCAACTGAGTTGGGTGCGGTGGCGCAATCAGTCGTACAAAAATTTGAGTCCTATATAAAGCTCAATAAGAAGCTCCCACCGGAAGTGATGGTGTCTGTGGCGGCGGTTGTCGAAGCGGACAAGTTGGCCGATACGATTGCATCGCATCTAACGCTTAAAGTTGAGGATAAACAGGCGTTACTTGAAATGCCTGCCGTTATTGATCGCTTAGAGCGGCTTTATCTCCACATGGAAGATGAGATGGAGTTGCTGCAGGTGGATAAACGTATTCGCAGTAGAGTGAAACGACAGATGGAAAAGAGTCAACGGGACTATTATCTATCCGAGCAGATGAAGGCTATCCAGAAAGAACTTGGTGATGAGGATGGTGAGGGCGATCTTGTAAAGCTGCAAGAGGCGATTAAGAAGGCGGGGATGAGTGAAGAGGCCGCGGCGAAAGCTGCGACCGAGCTTAAACGCTTGAAGATGATGCCGCCCATGAGTGCCGAGGCTGCGGTTGTGCGTAACTACCTAGAGTGGCTTGTTGATGTGCCGTGGAAAAAACGTTCGCGTGTTAGTCGTGACCTGTTGGTGGCAGAAGATGTGCTTGAAGCGGATCATTACGGTTTGGAAAAGGTGAAGGAGCGCGTGCTTGAACATCTGGCGGTAATGACGCTGGTGCGCCGCATGAAAGGTCCAATTCTCTGTTTTGTCGGACCACCGGGTGTGGGTAAAACATCGCTGGCGTGTTCGATTGCTCGTGCAACAAAGCGGGAATATGTGCGTATTAGTTTGGGCGGCGTTCGTGACGAGGCTGAAATACGCGGCCATCGCAGAACATATATTGGCGCTATGCCGGGTAAAGTGATTCAGTCGATGAAAAAAGCGGCTACAAAGAATCCTCTGATTCTGCTGGATGAGATCGATAAGTTAGGCTCGGATTTTCGTGGAGATCCTTCATCGGCGCTGTTGGAAGTGCTTGATCCAGAGCAAAATCATTCGTTTAATGATCACTACTTGGATCTCGATTATGATCTATCCGAGGTGATGTTTATCACTACGGCAAATAGCTTGAATATTCCGGGGCCGCTTCGTGATCGTATGGAAATTATCCATATCTCGGGCTATACTGAAAAGGAAAAGCTGGAGATTGCCAAACGCTATCTTTTAGCAAAACAGCTGAAAGATAACGGCCTTAAAAAGAAGCAAATGAAGTTGGATGACAGTGCTTTGTTGGAGTTGATTCGCTACTATACACGAGAGGCTGGAGTGCGCGGACTATCACGTGAGCTGGCTAAGTTGTGCAGGAAGTATGCACGCAAACTGCTTCAGTCAGAGTTAGATGAAGCAATTCAACTGAGCGCTGCTGATATCGAAGCCTATCTGGGTGTCCATAAATATCATTTTGGTTTGGCTGAAGAAGAAGATCAGGTTGGTGTTGTAACAGGGCTTGCTTGGACGGAAGTGGGTGGAGAGTTGTTGCAGATTGAAACAGCCTTGATGCCGGGTAAAGGAAAATTGATGGTCACAGGACAGCTTGGTGATGTGATGCAGGAGTCGATACAGGCTGCCTTAACGTATGTGCGTTCACGGGCTTCTCAGCTGGGCTTGAAGCCGGACTTTCATCAGAAAGTTGATATTCATGTGCATGTACCTGAGGGTGCTATTCCGAAGGATGGACCATCGGCTGGGCTGGGTATGGCCACATCGATTGTGTCGGCTTTAACAGGTATTCCGGTGCGTAAGAATGTCTGTATGACAGGCGAAATTACGCTGCGTGGTAAGGCGCTGCCGATTGGTGGGCTCAAAGAAAAATTGCTTGCTGCTCATCGTGGTGGTTTGACGCTGGCGGTGATACCTGAAGAGAATCTCAAGGACTTGAAAGAGATCCATGCTGATATTTTAAAGGGTATTGAGGTGCATGCGGTGACGCATATGGACCAAGTGTTAGAGTATGCCTTGACTCGGCTACCTGTCGACATGAGTATGCCGGCAAGTTTTGTGCCTGGACGAATCGGTGATATCTACATCGATAATGGATCAGTAGTTGCACACTAAGTAAACAAAAAAATAATCAGTTGACAGGATATGGGGTAGAATGGCTATAGTTCGCCACCCATTGAATTGAGCGGGAGGAAAAATGAATAAAGCAGAATTGATCAACCACGTGGCTGAGGCTGCAGATTTAAGCAAAGCAGCGGCAACTGATGCAGTTGAAGCGGTATTGGGTGGTATTTCAAGCACTCTGGCTAGTGGCGACAGTGTGAGCCTAGTTGGATTTGGAACATTCTCAGTTGCTGAACGTGCAGCTCGTACAGCTCGTAACCCCCGCACTGGTGAGCCGATTGAAGTTGGCGCATCAAAAGCACCAAAATTTAAAGCTGGTAAAGCTTTGAAAGACGCAGTTAAATAAATCCGGAAGCAGAAAGACTTGCTTTTAGAAAAAGCCTGGCTATAGTTCGCCACGCTTTACGGGCGCTTAGCTCAGCTGGGAGAGCAACGGCCTTACAAGCCGTAGGTCGCAGGTTCGAGCCCTGCAGCGCCCACCATTTTAGAGCCCCGTAAGGGGCTTTAGTTTCAGCTCAACAAATAGTTGACATCGGGATCGTAGCTTTATATATTGCGCCTCGCTGAAACGACTGCCTAGGCAGTGTAAGGAGTGGTAGTTCAGTTGGTTAGAATGCCGGCCTGTCACGCCGGAGGTCGCGGGTTCGAGTCCCGTCCGCTCCGCCACATCGACGTCTGACAACGTCTTAAAAAGCCTGTAAACCTTGTGTTTGCAGGCTTTTTTATTGCCTTACTATCCTGTACCATCCCATAGTGTCTGACTGAAACCTGCCAAAACGACGGTATAAATGACGGTATCAAAATCATACCGTCATCATCTGCCAACGTTTATACCGTCAAAGGATGGTAACATGGCGTTATCAGATGCAGCAGTGAAAGCAGCAAAATTATCTAATGATAAAAAGCAACTTAAGCTAACCGATGGTGCTGGCCTCTACCTGTTGGTCACCAAGAGCGGTAAATATTGGCGACTGGACTATCGCTTTGATGGTAAGCGTGAAACGCTGGCGCTGGGCACACATCCTGATGTGCCTCTTGCTGGTCGGGTGGATAAGTCAGGTCAGTTCCATAAAGGAGCCAGAGACTTAAGGGGTGAAGCCAAACAGCGGATCAAACAAGGTATCGACCCCAGTCTTAAAAAACAGAGTGACAGGCGGGAGCAGGTTGCCGAGCAGGCAAAGCAGAAAGCCGAACAGGTTGCTGAATCCAATACCTTCGAGCTATTGGCCATAGAGTGGCATCAGGTGCATAGAACCAGATGGTCAGATAAACATGCCACCACTATTCTCAGACGCTTCGAGCTTCATGTGTTTCCTATGATAGGTGCCATTCCACTCATTCAAATGGCAAAAGGAGATGTGGCTAAGGTTTTAATCGAACAGGTCAAGCAAGGGAAGCTGGAGATGGGCAAGCGTGTTGGTCAGATCACCAAACAGGTTCTGGAGTATGCTTGCGACAAGGGGGTGATTGATGCCATCCCAATGGGTA
>JAUZRH010000114.1 GCA_030950555.1 Mariprofundus sp.
CAAGAGTGATTGAGACTGGAATACCGATAGCCATGGCTAGCTTCATGCTTTTGGCAAAAACTCGCTTAATCCACTCAATATCCCCACTCGCGAATGCCTCACGGTATGCAGGCCATAGAGGCGTCCAGAGTAAGCACATAACCATGGGGGCAACTAAAAAAAGTTGCATGCAGATCGCATATTGGGCAACAGCAGATAGCCCTAGCATATTTGCAATAATAACATTATCTGCTTTGGATTGAATAACCGCTGTTATCTGTAAAACAAAAAAAAGACCGCCAGTTCTCAGAATAGATTTCATCTCTTCAGCCTGAAAAAAAGATAGCCTTGGAAAAAGATCCTTTCTCTTATAGAGAAAGTAGTAGCTACTGTTCAGAAGAGCAGACACTAAAGGGCCTGAAATATAAGCTATGGCAAAGCCAACCAACCCTGAATTCATGCGAATCGATATATAAACAAAAAATAGGGCTAAAAGCTGCCCTTTTGCACTCCAAAAGGCTTCAACATTACCATCCTGAAGTCCCCGCTGGACATTACCTACAACAGAACAGGGCATACCAAGAAAAAACCCGATGCCTACGATCAAAAGTAAAGGCATTAACTCTGTTGTATTCACCCCCTCAGAGAAACCAAGTATCCATCCCCAAGATATATGTTGATACAACAGTGCAAAGAGTAACAGACCAACCAACGCGATCATGATCAATACAAAAAAACCAGTGGAAACAATCGTAAGCAGTGACTTATTCGATTGAGCCCCCATAGCTTGGGAAGTCATATTTACAAGCGCATTACCTACCCCACCATCAGCAAATGAAAGCATCGCAATCAAGGAAGAAACAGCAATCCACAGCCCATATTTTTCTACGCCTAAGTAATGAATAGCAATAGGAACCATAGCAAAAGCCACCAGCACTCCCACTAACTTTGCATAGACCCCCACAGAGATTGTTTTAATGATTTTACTTTTCCGTGCCAACGATCGTAAACGCTCAGTCATATTTTACACTACGTAACTTCGCGGCATAAACAGACCAATTCAACCACCCTCGTGAAACTGTATTGAAACCAAAAAAACTTACGTCCATTAAATTCACTTTATTTAACATTTACACCTGCCATTTTAGGGTTTTGGAATTAATACCTGCACATCCACAAAAACTAATGGATACTCCAAAAACATACCTCCGAATACTGCATGATGGCTAGGATCAAAGCTATGTCAGCCTTTCCCTACTTTATTATCCCTCCCGAACAGCACATAATTTCAGTCTACTACCTATAAACAATCCCTGCTACTCTATACGGAACATAACGAATAAGGATAGATCGCGCGCAGCCGCGATCTATCCTGTAGTTGAACAAGCCCGGTCAATGATGGGGAGTTTAGCCGTATAGTAAATTCATCCAAATATCGTCATCAACATGAGTCTTGAAAGGTGCTACAGTAGCAGTGTAATTTTGATGATGAACCCTTTTCGTATCCACTTTCTCACCTCTCTTCTTTTCTGATGACTCTGTTTTTGCTTATTTTTATCATCTCCTGAGCAGCAGACACAAGAAACCCTGGCTTCCATGAAACCATTTTTACTCCGGCTGAACGCTTTGTGTTACAAATCGGACACCTCCATTCGAGGGGCTACCTGTCTATCTATGACTTGTTGCTTAAACTGCTTTTCTTCACTCCATCGAGTAACACTGACGACGACCATTTTGCCTCCGCAAGCGGCACAACAGAATAGTGGCCGCTCTTTTTTGGGCCTTGCGTCAATGGCCACTTTCAAGATCAACTGTAATAGTTGCAAAACATCCCGTGCATTGTGGTGCATGAAGCCATAGCTCCGAACTCGCTGATAACCTCGTGGTAAGACATGTTGGATCACTCGCCAGACAAACTCTTCACCAGGCAACTCTTCAAAATGAGTCTGTCCAGTTTCCCCGTCTTTATAACGGAATCGCACTATGCCATTATGATTGGAAATGATATTGGATTCGGTTACTACACCTCGATAAAGATAGCGTGAAAGATACTTCAGCGCGGACTCCCCGCGGCCAGTTTGTCGACAGTTCACTACCAACTTTTGTGGAATATAAGAGGGTGCTTTCAAACCCTTTTGGGTTATTTCATGTAGTAGCTTACCGCGAAACTTCTTGGCAAGTGCCTTATGGTGAAACATGAATTTTTTGTAGCGTGTACGCCTCCATAGTTTGTTTTGAACATCAACACCGCCACCTGGAATTACAACATGGACATGTGGGTGGTAGGTAAGGCGACGGCTGTGGGTGTGCAGTATGGCAGTCATGCCAATTTGTGCGCCCAGATGTTTTGGATTTAAACCAAATTGTTTCAATGTCTTTGAAGCCGCATCAAATAGAGCTGTATAGACAAGCCGCTGATGCTGCCAGGCTAAGTCGCGAAGTTGAGCTGGTAACGTGAATGTGATGAGAAAGTAATTGATTGGTAATAACTTTTCACGCTGCCGTTCCAGCCATAGAGTAGCCATATGATTCTGACATTGTGGGCAACTGCGATGACCACACGAGCAAGCTTGCCACTCTGTCTGATCGCAGGAACTGCAACGGGTTTGAATGGTCCCTGCCTCCGGCGTACGGCAACGTATGATGGCAGCCATAGCTTTCCTGTGACTGGGCAGCATCAGCTTACCATATTTGGCTTCGAGTGGTTGTTGATACTCCTTGATGAGCGTCGCAAATCGCATGGCTCACACCTTCCTTGGTGTGACATTCAACGCATCAGCGAGGAGGTTCATCGCCTCACTGGAGCTCTGCTCAGTAATATCCGTCAGATGAGCATAAATAGCGGTAGTCGTAGGAGAGCTGTGGCCAAGAAGCCCTTGGATATGACGTAGACTTAACCCCTGCTCAAGCAGATGCCTGGCAAAACTGTGTCGAAGTGAGTGTGTTGAAATCTTTTTTTTTATACCGCACTCAGTCAGTAAGACCTTAATCATTCTGTGGACTCCGCCCTTATCCATATGGGTTGTAGCTTGGCAAATTTTCTCGGGTGAACCCACAGCATTGGGAAACAATAACCGTGGATGATGATGCTTCTGCCATAATGAACGCAGAGCTGAGTAAGTGACATCTGGAAGCGGCACTATGCGATCTTTATTACCTTTACCGCGGTGGATATGA
This sequence comes from Mariprofundus sp., assembly GCA_030950555.1. Classification (GTDB taxonomy): domain Bacteria; phylum Pseudomonadota; class Zetaproteobacteria; order Mariprofundales; family Mariprofundaceae; genus Mariprofundus. The sequence goes on from JAUZRH010000114.1 coordinate 3,157, forward strand.
ACGCGCTTACGGGCTCCATCGATGTCGCCCACCTCCAGAGCCAGTGCTTCACTCAGCCGTAATCCCATTGAATAGGTCGCTAGAATAAAGACGCGAAAACGATAGTGACGTGCTGAGAGAATCAGCTTACTCACTTCAGCAATAGTGAGAATATCTGGAAGGGTCTGCACCTTCGGTGGCTTAATAATATTAAGCCATTCCCAATCCGTCTTTAAAATATACTTCCAGAAAAACTGCAATCCATTCCGATCTATGCGTACGATGGACCAAGAGTGCGAGTCAACAAGGTTGGCGAAATAGACTTCCCGTTGCTCTATCGTGAGTTGATCCGGGACGGCGTCGAAATACTCCGTTATGCGGCGCACGGCGCGGGCATAGACATCAATAGTGCCGTCGCTGTAACCTCGCAACTTCAGGG
>JAUZRH010000115.1 GCA_030950555.1 Mariprofundus sp.
TCGGCTGAGCTGCGACGTTTGCGTTAGCTTCCTTAGGCTGAGCTGCGACGTTTGCGTTAGCTTCCTTAGGCTGAGCTGCGACGTTTGCGTTAGCTTCCTTAGGCTGAGCTACGACAGTTGGCGTCTCGCCTTTAGTTGCTGCAAATGTTTGCTGTCCATCTTTACCGGTGGTCAGTTTGTTTGATTGTTTGCCATCCTGCTGATTGGTGGTAAAGCCATCTTTGCTGCTGCCGAACTGGTTTTGCTGCTCTTTACCTGATATTTTGTTCTCTTTGTCGGTCGTCTGAGTTGTCTTTTCGCCAGTGTTTATATTGAGTGCTGCCGTTTTAGGTTTTGTTTCAACCTGCTGTGCTAGTACATGTATGGCAACTGCCTGGACAGTTGATCCATCCAGAGAAGCAGTTTTTTTACTCTCTTTTTTATCGCTTATGCCTGTTTTTCCTGCTTCGGTTAACACGCCCTTTTCTGCAGCGGCTTGTTTAGCCAAGGCGATGTTCTGTTTAGGGGTAAAGCTCTGCGCCTTACCTTGTGTAAGCGGGGAGTCGCTTTCTACAGCCTTACCATTGCCTAGTTTGGTCATAAGCTTGGTAAATAGTCCGACTGGACCCTGTTTGCCACTTTTGCCGCCCTTGTCTGCGATGCCGGATGAGCCGGTTCCCGTAATTTGTTCGATCATGACAAACATATAGCAGAATAGATGCCAATGTATTTGTATATATAAAACAGCATGTTAACAATATTAAAAACTATTCATTTAGGCACATCTTGCCATTGCGAGGCAAAACTTTCCCTGTTGGTGGGGGTAGATTGTGCCGTGATGTTGGGGTCATGCGTTTTCACGCAAGGCCGAGGGAGTGATGGGCTCCCGCCCCACGCCTGCGCGGAAATCCCAATAGTGGTGCAATCAGTCCACCCGTCATTTAGCCGGGAAGCTTGAGCGGCGTTCCCGCTACGCGATAAGGTTAGATCGATAGAGCGTTTTGTTTGATGTGGATTCCCGATTCAACCCTCGGGAATGACGGGCAACGGTAGGAAACTGACAACGGCAGGGAGTCTAGGAAGACTCTCACTAGGCTGTCGAAATAGCCCTAGAGGGTTTAAACATGCTCCAATTTTGAGCTACAACAAGAACCATTGAGGTCAGTAGCTTATCCTAGAAAGAGTCACATCATCTCTTGCGGATCAACATCGACACGGCGGCGGACGCCGGAGGGGATTTTTAGTGACTCCAACAGAGGCAATAACTGCCAAGGCAATAGCTTTCGTGAACTATCGCGCAGTAGCACTTCAAAACGGAAGCGGCCAGCCAGTCGTTCCATCGCACATGGCATTGGTCCACTAACGATGATTTCAGGCAGAAGCGTGCGGCATGCCTCAGCAAAATCAGTTGCCACTTGGTCGGCGCGCGTTCCTTTCATTGCTGAGAACACCACCCTTACCCAGCGAGCAAAAGGCGGGTAGTCCAACATCTCTCGCAACGCCATCTCATCAGCCAATGTCTTCTCAGCTTCAGACTCAGCAATTCGCGGTAGCCACATGGCATCCGGCATACGTGTTTGAATCAGCATACGACCCGGTTTATCGCCACGTCCAGCCCGTCCTGTCACCTGAGTCATCTGCTGCCACCAGCGTTCGCCAGCACGAAAGTCTGGCATATTCATCCCTTGGTCGGCATTAATCACCCCCACCAATGTCACATGGGGAAAATCATGCCCCTTCACCAGCATTTGTGTGCCAAGCAGACAGTCCAGCTCACGCGCTTCAAACTCAGCCAGAATCGCCGTGAGTCGCGCATGACTGGTAACTACATCGCGATCAAAACGGGAGAAACGTAACGCCGGCATATGCTCCTGCAACCAATCATCAATACGTTCCGTCCCCTCACCCATGGGCATCAGTGCTGCTTCGCCACACGCCTCACATGCACGAGGAGCCCGCCGAATAAAGCCACAGCTATGGCAACGCAACTGCCCAGCCCTTCGGTGCAAGGTCAAACTTAAGGAGCACTCAGAACATTGAGGCACATCACCACAGGCCGTACACTGTAGCGAAGGTGAATAGCCACGCCGATTAAGAAATAGAATCATCTGATCGCCAGCACCATGCGTCTGCTGCATTGCTCTGTGCAGGTGCGGTGAAATAACACCCTCCACACTTCGCATATCGATGATTTCCGGTTTAATATGCTGACTATGCGTCGCGATGCGTGAAGGCAGATCAATACGTTTATAGGCGCCGGATGCCGCCTGTCGCCAACTCTCTAAACTAGGTGTGGCGGAACCAAGAACAATGGGAATATCCAATTGTTGCGCCAAAAGTACCGCCATATCGCGGGCCGAGTAGGCCATACCATCCTGCTGTTTAAAGCTTGCGTCATGCTCCTCATCAACGACAATCATGGCCAGCTCTGGCAACGGTAGAAAAAGAGCCGAACGCGTACCAATCAGTATATCAGTCTCGCTCAGATGCTGGCGCACCGCTAAACGATCGCGATCCGACAATGCCGAGTGATACACAGCAACGCGCGCAAAACGCGCCTGCAGACGACCAATCCACATCGGCGTCAAGCCAATTTCCGGCACCAGCACCAATACCCGTCCACGCTGCTTGACCGCTTCAATAGCAGCCCGCAGGTACACTTCAGTTTTCCCAGAGCCAGTACGACCAAAAAGAAGAAATGGTTGAAAACCACGTGCATCAATCAGCGCTTGCATCGCTGACTGCTGTGCATCCGTTAGGGTTAATGACGATGGTAAAAGCTCATTCTGCTGCAATAAATGAGGGTGAATCACCTCTTCGAGAAGAGCTAGGTTGCAGGCTCGATTGAGCAACTGTCGTAGTGAGCAGGGAGCAGCCGCTCTAGCTGCAATTGTTTTCAGAGAAAGCGCACGCCGGTTGCTAAAAACCGAAACAAGCTCCGGAAAGGCTGTTTCGAAAGCCGGCACATCCATACAGCGAAAACTGCGCACCTGATCATGAGCGGCCCATGAGAGCGCCGTCTGCCAAGCTTCGCCAAAACTAGCCAGATAGTAGCGCCGTACCCGCTCAACCCATTGCATGCGCGCCTTACTATAAAGTGGCTTTTGATCAAAACGATCCAAGACCATTTTAAGCTCTAGCCCTGCAGGTAGCTGTTCAGAGACGTTCAGCACAATACCTACACGTGCGCCGTGGCCAAACGGCACTTGCACACGAATACCCTCAACAGCCTCACCAAATGCAGCAGGCCAACCATAACTATAACAACCCGAAAGCGGTGCAAAAATTGCCACCTCAACGTATTGTTCACGTATCACCTTATTCAGCTTTGATCACCCTTTAGTTGGCTAGAAGCAAACTCCGGAACCAAGCTTTTCAAATGCTGGTGCAGCAGGCCAATATCGCGCCGCGTGCATGCTTCACGTAGCTCCGCGAGCACTTGCTGAATAACAAGCCAATCAACCACTCGACTGCCAGAGAGCATAATTTTCGGATGCTGCGTTTCAACCAACACCTCCGAACCATGAAACAGCTCTTCAAACAGCTTCTCGCCAGGCCTTAAACCCGTAAATGCAAGGCTAATATCCCGCCCCGGTTCTAGTCCGGTCAAACGAATCATCTGCTCAGCCAGATCGGTTATTTTTACCGGCTTACCCATATCGAGGACAAATATTTCTCCACCCTTGCCCATGCTCCCAGCTTGCAAAATAAGCGTCACAGCTTCAGGAATCGTCATGAAATAGCGGGTCATATCGGGGTGAGTCACCGTTATCGGACCACCAGCCTCAATCTGCTTGCGAAACAGTGGTACCACAGAGCCTGCCGAGCCCAGCACATTGCCAAAACGGGTGGTAATAAAGGCTGTCTTATCGGTTCTACTATTCAAGTTCTGACAATAAATCTCTGCACAGCGTTTGGTCGCCCCCATCACATTGGTAGGGTTCACCGCCTTATCCGTAGAAACTTGGACAAACTTCTTAATACCATACTGTACAGCCAGATCGGCCAACTGACAGGTGCCAAGTACATTGGTTTTAATACCCTCCGCCGGATTATCCTCCACCAGTGGCACATGTTTATAGGCCGCCGCATTAAACACCAGCGCTGGTTTAAATGTCTCAAAAACCCAGGAGATTCGCTCGCCATCTCGAATATCACCCAACACGGCAGCCAGCGCCACACCCTGTTTTTCGGCGAGTATCCTTAATTCCTGATCAATACTATAGAGATTGAATTCGCCATGATCGAGCAACACCAGTTGACGAGGATTGTGACTGAGAATCTGCCGACATAACTCCGAACCAATCGAACCACCTGCCCCTGTCACCACAACCGATTGCTGAGTAAGCAACTGCTGAACACCGGCGATATCCAAGGCAATCGGCTCGCGCCCAAGCAGATCCTCGATCTGCACCGAGCGCAGCCGTGACACCTCTACGCGTCCATCGGCCAACTCAACCACCGAGGGCAAAATACGGCACTGTACTTTAATCTCCTGACAGCGGTGCAGTACAGATTGAACCATCTGATGCGTTGCCGCAGGAATAGCTAGCAGCACCACCTCCACATTGTAAGCAGCCACCACTTGCTCTAAATCCGCCAAATGACCAATCACCCGAACACCATGAATCTCCTGCCCCTGTCGGCACTCATAATCCTCAAGAAAACCAATAGCCTGGTAGGCATTTCCTTTAAGCAGATCACGCACCAGCAACTCGCCCGCCTGGCCGGCGCCAATCAGCAGGGCCCGTTTACCTTCAACCATTGTCAAATTGAGATGACGATCTTTCATCCAGCGATACAAGAGTCTGGGACCCGCTAGGCCAAGCACCAATATGAGCGGGTAAAAAATAAGCACTGAGCGGGGAATCCCCTCTAATCGCTGAATAATAAAGAGTGCTAAAAAGCTCAGTGTAACCCCCACCGCAACACCTTTTAAAATGCGCAATAGATCCGGAACAGAGGCAAAGCGCCAGACACCGCGATAAAGACCAAAATACCAAAAAACGACCGCTTGTATCGGCAGTGACAGTGCAATCAGTAGATGCAGCGGCTGTAGATAGAGCGCTGGCACCATCTCAAGATTAAAACGCGCCCAAAAGGCCATCCAGATGGCCAAGGGTATCCACAAAACATCATGGCTGATAACCAGCCAGCGTTTTCTTAATAAGAGAGACATCTTCATGCTTGGCATGCTTCACAAAAAAACCGGCGCGGCAATCCCTTACTGAATTACCGCGCCGAACTCCCATCCATAACAACTACTCTTTCACTACTTCAGCTTCCACCATAATAGCACTCTTCACGTTTGCCAGTCTTTTATGACCAATCCCTTTGACATGCAGTAGCCCATCCACACTGCCAAAAGCCCCATGCTCAGCCCTGTAAGCAACAATCCGTTGCGCGATCTTCACACCAAAGCCGTTCACCTGCTGCAACTCAGCGACCGTTGCACTGTTGATATTCACCATATCCCCAGCCCATACAGAGCCTGTCGCCATCAACAGCACCATACAAAATGATAGTATCAGTTGTTTCAATTTCATTGCTTTTCTCCTATTGTCAGCGCTTCTGTTGCTTAAAAAACATCAAACAGCAGTAGGAGCATTATAGAGGAGATAGGCTAACGATGAAAATAGCATACATGCATTAGCATGATGATGATTTCCTTTCCGCCAGACCTACACCTAGCAGCAGCACCGCGAGTATAGCGGAAAAGTGTTCTTCCATGCTGGCTGAAGTAAGCCCATGTAAAGCTAGTGCCAAACCAGAGAGTGTCATGAATGGCGCCACCAGCGACTGTTGCCAATCAACAACTAGCCCTTTCCATATTAAATAATATAGCATCGATAACAACATCAACAAGCCAACTGGCCCCCATCGAACCAAGTGCAGCAGATACTGATTATGGGGGTGGGGGAAAATAGCAACGGCTGATAGGGGATGATTTTTATTATATATTTTAACGGCTTGTGGCAAACCGCCTGTACCTACGCCCAGCAGAGGAGAACCTTGCCATATATCGGCTGTGACCTTCCACATATTAAAACGTTCATCTGTCGCAAGAATCGCGTTATCTGAACTATCACGCGCATCTAAATCTTTTGCCTGCTCCGTTTGGGTAAAAGCAAGCCATGTTCCGTATAAACGTTCCTTACCTGGACCTATGCCAACCACCACTAAAATTAACAAAAACAAAACCACGATGGGGAAAATAGTACGCCAGTTTCTAGAGTCATAAATCCACTTACCCAACACACAGAGCAATAGCAGTACCGCAACCAGATAACCGCTGCGCCCTTGAGCGGAGAAAATCATCACGTATGACCATGCTGCCAAGCCAAAAGAAACCAGCCGCTGCCAGCCTTTCCAAAGTAAACCTAGATGCAACAACCAAGCAGCCCACACCCCATAAACAAAACCGAACCCTATATGACCAATCAAGCCGGTTGCATCTGATGCATTCGAGCCATCGGTATCCACACTGACTAAAGCAAACATCTGCAACAGACAAAATAGTAGGTTCAGAGACAAACCCAATGATAGAGAAATAAGAAAAAACTGTTGATAGCGCTTGTTCTCCAACACGATCATGACAATTGGTATGAGCAGCCAGAACCACTGTCTGCCAACGACATGCAAACCCCACTTAAAATCCAAGCTCCACAGCATTCCGAGTAGAACCAAGCCAAGGTATAAACATAATAGAACGCTCAGCAGCCTATAGCGCTGCCAACACTGTTTGGCTCCACGCCACCATACACCTGAAACAAGGCCCAATAGCAGCATAATCCCAAGCCCTGCATTGGTGGCCGCCACGGCAAAGGGAAAGAGAAACCCCGATAGGCAGAGAAAAAAAAGAATCACTGAAAACATCTTTATGACCCACTGCCTAAAGTGCTACGATGAATCCACCAAGCAATCAAAAAGTAACCCACAGCCCACATGAGCAGTAAGCAAGTCGTTATAAAAAGCTCATCCAGTTGCAAGGCTACGAGAGCAGATGCCCCAACCAGAAGCATCAATAGATATTCGGCCAATACTGTTTTTTTATGCCCCCAGCCTAGTTGCACCAAGCGCTGATAATAGTGAGAACGATGCGCTTCCCAAATGCGCTCGCGCTTTAATATACGATGAACAAGTGTTACCGTTGCATCAACAATAAATGGCGAAAAAATAGTAAGCGGAAACCACCACTCAAATAACTGCTGCTGAATACCCCATAGACTAAAGCCCGCGGCAAGCAGTCCCAATGAGGCGGAGCCCACATCACCCATAAACAACTTAGCCGGGGGAAAATTCACACACATAAAGCCAAGAGAAGCAAAAGCAATCACAGCCGAAAAAAGCGCATATACATCCGCTCCCTGAAGCCAACCAGCAAGAGCTAAGAAACCAAAACCAAACAGTGTCATACCACCTGAAAAACCATCCATGCCATCCATAAAATTATAGAGATTTAACATCCAAACAATAGCAAACCAACTAAATAGAAGCCCAAACCATCCATCAAATAACAGTAGTCCATTGGCAACCAATATCAC
>JAUZRH010000116.1 GCA_030950555.1 Mariprofundus sp.
CCAGGTTATGCGCAGGATAGAAGTTTGGATTCAAGGCGCCAAATCAAGCGCATAGCAGGGCTATGTAACTGATTTGGCAACGCAGAATGCGGACTTATAGACCAGCAGAATTGGATGATTTATTCTTTCCGCGGCCCTAACTCTGTGGCAACGCAGAATGCGGACTTATAGACCAGCACGTGGATGATTTATTCTTTCCGCGGCCCTAATGTATTGGGCAGGGAGCTATGGGATTGAGGTCAAACGGAGCGTTTTTTTAGAAATGGATTCCCGATTAAACCTTCGGGAATGACGGTCAACTGCAGTGAATGACGGACAACCCATACTTGAATCACTATACCTTACGAACCAAATAGAAAAATCTCTGAATATCAGAAAATAGTGATGAACATATTCGCACAATATGTTCGCTCTCTACAAGCTGCAAGGATTCAATCTCAGCCACTGGTTAAGATTGAATCCTTGGCAAGTTGAGAGCCGTTACCTAGTTAACTGATCAAGATTGCGAACAGCGCCTTTATCGGCTGAAGTCGTGAGTGCGGCATAGGCTAACAGTGCTTTGGAGACCACACGTTCGCGGTCTACTGGCTTCCAGCCATCCTGTCCCTTCGCTTCCATCACAGCGCGACGACGCCTTAAATCATCATGGGAAATCGCCAGATGAATGGAGCGGTTGGGGATATCAATTTCAATCACATCGCCCTCTTCGACCAGACCAATCGCACCTCCCTCGGCGGCTTCTGGTGAGACATGGCCAATCGATAGGCCAGAGGTGCCACCAGAGAAACGTCCATCAGTAAGTAGTGCACATGCTTTGCCCATGCCCTTAGATTTAAGATAGGAGGTTGGATAGAGCATCTCCTGCATGCCGGGGCCACCTTTGGGACCTTCGTAACGGATAATAACAATATCACCAGCAACGATTCTGTCATTAAGGATGGCAGTGACCGAATCATCCTGTGATTCAAAGACACGGGCACGGCCTGTAAACCGCCAGATAGACGCATCCACACCCGCGGTTTTAACGATACAGCCGCGCTCAGCAATATTGCCAAATAGCACCGCTAGCCCCCCCTCTTTTGAATAAGCATGCTCTATACTGCGAATACAGCCAGTCTGACGATCGCTGTCGAGTGATGCCCAACGCTCAGATTGCGAGAAAGCTTGCTGAGTGGGAATACCACCGGGGGCTGCACTGAACATCTGGCGCGCTGATATATTCGCTTCATTCATAATATCATTGGCATCTAAGCCTTCACCAAGGGTTGCGGCATGCACTGTTGGCACATCACGATGGATCAAACCACCACGATCAAGCTCGGCTAAAATACCCACCACACCACCAGCGCGGTGCACATCTTCCATATGATACTCCTGCACCGCAGGCGCGACTTTACAGAGATTCGGCACTTTTCGACTCATCCGATCAATATCGGCCATAGTGAAGTCCACTTCCGCTTCCTGCGCACAGGCCAACAGATGCAATACCGTATTGGTAGAACCGCCCATGGCTATATCGAGCGCAATAGCATTTTCAAAGGCTTCAAAGGTAGCAATCGAGCGCGGCAGTGCGGACATATCATTATCTTCGTAGTAACGTTTACAGAGTGCCACAGCTGTGCGTCCAGCCTCTAAAAACAGCTCTTTTCGATCCGCGTGGGTCGCCAACAACGAGCCATTACCGGGCAGTGACATACCCAATGCTTCAGTCAAACAGTTCATGGAGTTAGCGGTAAACATCCCCGAACAAGAGCCACAGGTCGGGCAGGCAGAGCGCTCAACAGCAGCCACATCCTCATCCGACTCATTGGCATCCGCGGCCATCACCATCGCATCCACCAGATCCAAGGCCTTCTCACCCTTAGCAAGCGTTACCTTACCCGCTTCCATTGGGCCGCCAGAGACAAATACCGCAGGAATATTCAAACGCAGGGCAGCCATCATCATGCCCGGTGTAATTTTATCACAATTAGAGATGCAAACCATCGCATCGGCTGTATGAGCATTGCACATATACTCAACCGAATCGGCAATAATCTCACGACTTGGCAGCGAATAGAGCATGCCACCATGACCCATGGCGATGCCATCATCAACAGCAATGGTATTAAACTCTTTGGCCACGCCGCCAGCCGCTTCAATTTCGCGCGCTACCATCTGGCCCAAATCTTTCAGATGCACATGGCCCGGTACAAATTGGGTAAAGGAGTTGACCACGGCGATGATCGGCTTATCAAAATCGCCATCTTTCATGCCTGTTGCACGCCAGAGCGAGCGAGCACCCGCCATATTGCGGCCATGAGTGGTAGTACGTGAACGATAAACTGGCATAAAGATCCTCCAAAGTGGTGTGCGAAGCGTAGCGAGACTGTTCCCTCTATGCACGCGCAAACCTAAACAAGCCGCTAATTGTTGCGTTTAGACAAAAACAGTACCCATAAACCCCACCAATATTTGACAAGCGGAGAAGCGCGCCCGAAAGTTTCGCTTATGACAACTCAGGCACTCCTCAAGCAGCTATACGAAACTCCCGAAGCAGACCTAATCGCAGAGATCACGCAGCTTAAAGCAGATCTTGGCGATCAGCTGCTCATACTCGGCCATCACTACCAGCGAGAAGAGGTATTTGAGTTTGCTGATGTAGCGGGTGATTCACTCAAGTTAGCACAAAAAGCCGCTGCAACAGATGCCGCCAATATTATCTTCTGTGGTGTGCATTTTATGGCTGAAATGGCGGATATTCTCACCGCTGATCACCAACGTGTTATCCTGCCTGATCTTGCAGCAGGCTGTTCGATGGCCGATATGGCGGATGATGAACAGGTCAGCCGCTGCTGGCAGGAGCTTGCCACTATTATAGCAACTGATATGTGCGTCACACCGGTTACGTATATCAATTCTACAGCCGCCCTGAAATCCTTTTGTGGTAAACATGAAGGCGTTGTCTGCACCTCTGGTAATGCTCAACGGGTGATGAATTGGGCATGGTCTCAACGCGAAAAAATTCTATTCTTTCCGGATCAACACCTAGGGCAAAACACCGCTTTAGCAATGGGGCTCAGCGACGATGATATGATTATATGGGACCCATACCTACCGCTTGGTGGCAACAGCCCACAAGCCATTGCACATGCAAAACTTATCTTATGGAAAGGCTTCTGCTCAGTACATCAGCTATTTAAAAGTGAACATGCCCTCACCATGCGTAATAACCACCCTGACATTCAAATATTAGCTCACCCAGAATGTTCCCGGGAAGTGTGTGAAACAGCCGATTTTGTTGGTTCAACCGAGCGCATCATCGAACATGTTATAGAGGCAGAGCCAGGGCAGAGCTTTGCTATTGCAACAGAACTTAATTTGGTTAATCGTCTGCGCATCCAGCACCCTGATAAACCGATATGGTTCCTTTCACCGATGATCTGCATGTGTTCAACCATGTTTCGAACCGATCTACAACACCTATGCGCGGCTTTACGTTCTATTCAAAAGGACACCATCACACATCAAATCAAAGTACCCGAAGAACAGAAGCCGTGGGCAAAATTATCGTTACAAAGGATGTTAAACCTTGGCTAATCCCTATAAAAATATCTCACTTTCATTGGCCGCCATCTGGCTCTGTTATAGCCCCTTACTACAAGCGTCAGAAGTGGACCTCGATAGCGTTCGCGATGCGATGATTAGCTTTAAAAAGAGCGATATTGCTGCCTATGCACCCAAGAGCATCAAACTAGCAGAAGCATATATCGCTGCCGCGTTAGTCGCACAGGAGCAGCAAAACAGTAAAGATGAGATAACATCGGTAGGCCAAGCAAATAGCTCACTTACTGTGGCAAAACAGACAGCACAAGATTATCTGGAACACTATCGTCAGCTGATAACACTACGCCATCATGCCACGACTATCACAAAAATAGTCACACCAATAGAACAATCTGATGTAAATCATAGTGGCGAGAGGGCCCGCCTAATACTGAAAAAGGGCAATCAAGCCGCAAATCAGTCCATCATAACACACGAAAATGGCGCACTTAATCAGACGCAACAAATAAGTGCCAAAGCTGCAGCTTCCTATCAGCTTTTGCTTAAAAAATATGTACCTCTATTGGCTGACATGACCGAAAACACACTCGCCAAAGCTGCCAAAGCTGGGGCAAAGAAATACGCACCCGAGCTCTACCAAACAGCAACAGCCCAAGCCTATGCACTGCGCGCTTATGTCGATGGCATTAGCGCCGATCTACCAGCACAACCGGAACAGGGTCTATACCTAGCGCAAGAAGCCAAGCACCTGAGTCAGCTGGTAAAAGCGTGGCGAAAAAAGCCCTCTAGTTATGAGCAGATCATTTTAACACAACGAAAATTTAGATACCAATTGGCCTCTATTGTCGGTGTAGAGAGTAGCTCAAGTAACCCATTGCTAAGCCATATACCTACCGACATTATTCTCGCAACAACGCAACATACCTTGCTTGATGAACGCAATAATCATAAAGCTGAACGATTATTATTAAAACAGCAGTACCGTGATCAATTGGCAAAACAGCTGTCACAACTAACCCATGCTCAACAAAATCAAATGAGCAATATCAAAGAGGCATTTAATGCCAAGTTGGAACGAGAAACCTATCAACAAAAACGCCAGCAGCGCCTACAAGCGCTATTCACGCCGAAACAAGTGGTTATACTGGTCAATTTGGATGGTTCTCTACTCATTCGACTTAGCTCTCTAAAATTCCCCAGTGGCAGAAGTAAAATTAACAGTAAGAACTACGCTATGCTTGATCAATTAAAAAAGGGTCTTGCTATCTATTCCGATAGACAGGTCCGCATCGAGGGCCATACCGACAATAATGGTGAAATCAAGGCGAATCAACAACTCTCGCTCAAGCGCGCAGAATCCGTCCGCGATTTCCTTATCGCCTCGGGCGCTGATGGCACCCACCTTAAAGCACTCGGCTACGGTGAAGTGCGTCCTATTGCCATCAACGATTTTGAAAAAGGGCGTGAAATGAACAGAAGAATTGATGTCATTATTGAGGCTGCCAAAGTAGAAAAATAAGAAACGCCTTCCCCGCATGGGGCTGGGACTTTAGTCCAGCAAGGTTTTGATGTTGCTGCCCGACTGAAGTCACCACGTAATAAGAGCCGCGGAAACACACCTCATGCCATTCTGTTGGTTTAAAAGCTCGCCTTCTGCGTTGCAGCATCAGTCACATAGTGAGTACATAAGCGCCCATTCAGGGCTAGCTTATGCGCCAAACAGTCGATTCCCTCACCAATACCCTCTCCCTCAGGGAGAGGGTATTGGGGAGGGAATCAATGAAAACGCCCATCATTCATCCGGCCGACGGAAGATAAAGAGGTATCTTTCAGCTGTGAGCTACGTAGAGCGTCAACTATTATTTATAGTTGGTGAAGGATGCCTTTTTTCTTTTTAAATCATATTGGCTTAACACCGTGAATTTTAAAAGCTGTACTGTAAGCCTGTTTTGTAACTAACATCACTGGGCTTCACACCTGCAGGTGGACGCGAATCATGGGCAATGTCCAGTGACAGAACAAGGGTTAGCGTATCAGTTATCACAATATTTGCCTCTGCATTATTAAGTAAACGAAAGTCGTTACTATATCGCCATGCTGGTTGATAATAGAGTGTATCTTGAAGCCTTACATGGTCATTCAACTGTCCATGGACAGCAGCATAGAGGTTCGCCCGCCAAAGATGACTGGGCGGCAACACAGATGCTCGCAGTGACTCTCTTTCATAAAAAGAGCCTGCGCCTAAATGCATACCCCAAGTATCTGATTTCCAACTCCACCGTACACCACCACCAAGCAAGCTACGCAATTTTAAACGTGCGAACTCATCCTGCTGCACTTGTCCAAAAGCTTCGAGATCCCAGTGCTGCGCGAACAAATAGCGGTGCCGGAGGTGAATAAATGCGTTGTTGGTATCACGTGTCTGATTACTCTTTCCATAAGCATAGCTTAGAATAGCTAAATCCGTATGACGTCCATGCTTCCACATCAACTTGGCGCTGACCTCACTATGAAGCTTCACGCTATGACCTGAACCACCATTTACTGATAAGCCAAATTTACCCACCACCCCATCTGCATCTAACGCTTGGTCAAAATTTTCGGCATTAATAATTGCCTCTGCCTGCATTGGGGCTAAAAAAACGAATATCGCAAATAGAAAATATACCATGCACGAAGCGTAACAAGCTTAGCTGCGCCAGCCAAGGAGAGCTACAGGACAGCTTTATCAAAGTTATGATATATAAAAAATAGTATCGGCCTATACTCCAGCCATCGTCAACAGGGAGTCAATGATGCGCAAACGGATTGTAGGGCAAAATAGAAAAAATAATTCAGCTCAGACCCATCAATGGCTTCATATTGAGACCATCGCTGAGGCTGAGCTAACATCAGAGGCAACGGAGTTTCCTATTGAATCTGCACTGCTTGTTGATTCCGATTCCTATTGGCAAGCTGCCGAGAGTGGCGAGCAGAGCATCACACTTGTATTTGATGAACCGCAACAACTTGAGTGTATTCGTCTTTTATTTCAAAGAGAACAGATGCTAACGCAAGAATTTCTATTGTGCTGGTCAGCAGATCATGGTAAAACATACCAGGATATTGCCCGCCAACAATTTAATTTCAGCTCTCCGAATGCAACCGAGGAATTGGAAGAGTATCATGTTAACCTCAAGGGGGTTACTGCATTAAAGCTATCCATCATCCCAGACATCAGCGGCGGCGACGCTCATGCAACGCTTATGCAGTGGTATATCGCCTAAATCCACACATCGACAAGATTGACCCGCAAAGCACAAAGAAAGGCTGTGTCACGCGGCAGCATAGCGTACTTTATCCGTCCGCGAGCCTGACCGGAAAAGCAAGTGTTCAGCTGAGATCAATAATCAAAGCCGACTCATAAATCATCCTGCCAAGAAAAATGATTGCAGAAGGCTTGCTGCATGCAGCATATATCGGCAGTCTGCGCCGCCATGAACGCCCTGAACTTTGAAATAGTGTCGTCAGACTCGCTTGGATACGCACGCCGTGGTCGCATGACACTGGCGCATGGGGTTGTGGAAACACCGGTATTCATGCCTGTAGGTACGCAAGCTACGGTTAAAAGCATGACACCAGCTGACCTGACTGATGATATTCAGGCTAGCATCATCTTAGGCAATACTTATCACTTGATGTTAAGACCCGGTGCAGACCTTATTGAAAAGATGGGTGGCCTACACCGCTTCATGGCATGGGACCGTCCTATTTTGACTGATTCTGGCGGCTTTCAAGTATGGTCACTGGGTGAGCTACGCAAAATCGAAGAACATGGTGTCCGCTTCCGCTCCCATATTGATGGGGCAGCAGTATTTCTTGGTCCCAAAGAGAGTATGAAAATCCAGCAGCAACTCGGCAGTGACATTGTCATGGCCTTTGATGAATGCACGCCCTACCCTGCTACATTTGCAGAAGCTGAAAGTTCGATGCTAATGTCGATGCGCTGGGCTTTAGAGTGTCGCGAACAGCTGCCCATGAATGAAAAACAGGCTCTCTTTGGCATTGTTCAAGGTGGCATGTATTCTGAGTTGCGCATCCAGAGCCTGCAAGCGCTCGCCGAAATACCTTTAGAAGGCATTGCTATTGGTGGTTTATCTGTTGGTGAGCCCAAACAAGAGATGATGGCAATGTTAGATGCACTCGCTCCCCACTTACCAAAAGAAAAACCGCACTATGTAATGGGCGTTGGTACACCTGATGATCTAATCGAAGGTATTGATCGCGGCATTGATATGTTCGATTGCGTCATGCCTACCCGCAATGCGCGCAATGGCACGCTGTTTACCGATGATGGTAAGCTGAACATTAAAAATCTCTGCCATGCCGAAGATCCTCGTCCAATTATGGCAGATTGCACATGTTATACCTGTCAAACATTTTCACGTGCTTACCTTCGCCATCTTTATATGACTAAAGAGATTCTTTCATCGCGTTTGAATACCCTGCATAACCTCCACTACTATTGCGCACTTATGCAGCGAGCTAGAACAGCTCTGGAAGAGGGTGTTTGGCCTGAATTTCGCAATCAATTTTTACAACGCTATCGCAGTGATGCATAATCGCCGCCTTCCATACTTAGGAGACTCACCCCATGAAAACTTTCATTAACCATTCGCTAGCAGCTATCGCTGTTGCTACCGCTATTATCACGCCAGCACTGGCCGAACCGGCAGCTGGCGCCAATGGCGGATTTGCTTCACTGATTCCTCTCGTGCTGATCATGGTAATCTTCTACTTCTTACTGATTCGTCCGCAACAGAAGAAAGCAAAAGAACATCGCAATATCATTGAAGCCCTGAAAAAAGGGGATAAGGTTATCACTGGCGGCGGCTTTTACGGTACTGTCGTTGATGTGAAAGATGATTTTATGAAAGTAGAAATAGCTGATAACGTACGTGTTAAAGTCAAACGTGATACAGTTTTAGGTTTGTCCGACTAATCTTCCATTATTTTATCAACAAAAGGATCTGATTCATGCAAACGTTTCCACGCTGGAAAATCTGGTTAATTTTGGCCGTTTTGGCCGTATCGCTGATGGGCTCACTGCCCAATATCACCACTGTTCCCTCTTGGTGGCCCTCTGCTTTAAGCAAGCCCATGAGTTTGGGCCTCGATCTTAAGGGAGGCATTCATCTCGTACTTGATGTAGATGTGGATAAGGCTGTCTCTCATAGTGTTGAGGAAGATATTGATACGGCCAGGCAGACACTTCGTAAAGCGAAGATTCGCTACCGAGCATTAAATAATGATGGTATGAATTTAAACATCACCATCAAAAAGGCAACGGATCTTGCTGCTGCTGAAGCACTGCTAAAAGAGACCTTTTTAAATTATGAGCTCTCCCCTGCGGTAGAAAATAGATTCACGCTAACGCTAAAAGACTCTGTTGCGCAGGAAACTAAAAAATTCGCCGTTGATCAGGCCATAGAGGTCATCCGTGGCCGTATTGATGCATTGGGTACAACAGAACCTGTGATCGTCAAACAGGGAACCCATCGCATTCTAGTTCAGATACCGGGTTATGAAGATTCTGCTCACGCCAAACAACTGATTGGCCGCACCGCAGAACTTCAGTTTAAACTAGTTGATGAAAAAGGTGATCTGGACAAAGCCATGTCAGGCTCCATTCCAGCGGGTGACATCATCATGTATGGCCCTGCTAAAATAGTTAATGGTCAATCTAAACGTCAACCTTACCTACTGAAAAAGCATACTGAACTCTCTGGTTCAGAGATTTCTGATGCACGGGTTTCTATCGACTCGCGTTTTAATGAATATGCGGTCACTTTAAAATTCAACAGCAAAGGGTCGCGCAGGTTTGACAAACTAACAGCGGCGCATGTTGGTGAACGTTTTGCCATCATCTTAGAAGGCATTGTCAACTCAGCGCCAGTCATCCGTGAACGTATTTCTGGTGGATCTGCGCAAATTAGTGGCAGCTTTTCTCCCGCAGAAGCTCATGATCTTGCCATTATCCTAAGAGCTGGTGCCCTCCCCGCCCCTGTTAAGGTGGTTGAAGAGCGTTCTATTGGCCCAAGCCTTGGTCAGGATTCTATCGATCAGGGTATGAACTCCATTATCATCGGTATTGTTTTAGTACTGCTCTTTATGGGTATCTATTACCGCATGTTTGGCATGGTCGCCAATGTAGCACTACTCTTTAATATGGTACTCATTCTTGCTATCATGAGCATGATTGGAGGTACACTCACGCTTCCAGGCATTGCAGGTATCGTCTTAACTATTGGTATGGCTGTAGATGCCAATGTATTAATCTTTGAGCGTATTCGTGAAGAGCTATTTATTGGTAAAACCCCTTTAGCAGCTATCGATGGTGGTTACAACAAAGCCTTTTCCACCATTATTGATGCCAATATTACAACCCTGATTGCAGCCATTGTGCTCTTCCAGTTTGGCTCAGGCCCCGTTAAAGGTTTCGCCATTACCTTATCCGTTGGTATTCTAGCCTCTATGTTTACCGCCATTACCGTCACCCGCGCCATCATTGCCATGAGCACTGAACGACGCAGTCGCATCGAAAAACTGAGTATTTGAGGCACTAATATGCAACTAATTCGTCCTGATATAAACATTGACTTCATTGGTAAGCGCAAACTAGCCATGATGATCTCTGCCCTGATGATTCTTATCTCACTAGGAGCACTGACATTTCAAGGCTTAAATTTTGGCATCGACTTTACCGGTGGTACACTGGTGGAAGTGAAGTTCGACAAAGCTGTCAACATTGCTGATGTGCGAGCAGCTTTATCACCGAAAGGCTACGGTAATGCCACCATTCAAGAATTTGGTTCTCCAGAAGAGATTATGATTCGCGTACAGAACAAAGGTAATGAAGAGTCATCGACTATTAGCACGGCGATTCTGGATGTTCTGAATGAAAAATTCACAGCCGATTCGGTGGAGATGCGTCGGGTTGAATTTGTTGGCCCTCAAGTCGGTGATGAACTGACTAAAGCGGGGATTATGGCAGTTTTGATCGCTATGCTGGCTATTCTTGTTTATGTCACATTCCGTTTTGAATTTCGTTTCGCACTCGGCGCGGATGCTGCTCTATTGCATGATATTACTATCGTCATGGGTATCTTCGCCCTGACGGGAAAAGAGTTCACACTGCCCGTGATTGCCGCCCTACTAACGGTCATCGGCTACTCCTTAAATGATACCATTGTGGTATTCGACCGTATTCGTGAAAACTTTGCCGCCAATCGCAAGCGCAAAACGCCAGCAGATGAAATCATCGTCACCAATGAGTCAGTCAATCAGACCCTTTCGCGCACCTTGATGACCTCTTTTACCACCCTACTTGTGGTAGCCGCTCTCTTTATTCTAGGTGGCGAAGTCATCCATGACTTTGCCTTTGCTTTGATCGTTGGCATTATGGTGGGTACTTACTCTTCTATTTATATCGCCAGCCCTGTGATGCTCTCTTTAGCGGGACGTTTTAAATCAAATGAAGATGAATTACGCGCGATGGAGGCAAGACCCTGAGCTCTACATTTTTCAAAGGTGATATTAGCCCCGAATTAGAAGGGAGTTCGCTCTTATTTACTGGTTATGAAAATGAAGCGCTAAAGGTCAACCATATAGCCTATCATAGTAGCCTATGCATCCATGCAGGTGAAATGATAGCCCCCTGGGGACCCGAACGGCTTAGAGAGGTCACCCTTGATGATCTTCAACTATTCGCGACCCATCCGCCAGAGGTCTTTATTTTCGGCACGGGGCGTCTCACTGCCTTTCCTGAAGCATCTATTCTGCAGTTTTTTAGTGAGCTTCATATTGGCTATGAATGTATGGACTCCCGCTCTGCAGCACGCACCTACAATATTTTAATGGCAGAGGGACGCACCGTTTCAGCAGCCATGCTACTGCCCGGGAGCCGTCGCTAATGGCCCGCTTTGAACTAAGTATCTCCACCCACTTCTCTGCCGCCCATCAGCTGCGTGACTACCCAGGTGACTGCTCACGCCTGCATGGCCATAACTGGCATATAAAGCTCTATGTTGAATGTGAAGTGCTTGATGAACTAGGGCTTGGTATTGATTATAAAATACTTAAAACCGAACTGAAAGCGGCGCTACAGCCATGGGATCACTACAACCTCAATGATGTAGCTCCTTTTGACACCATCAACCCATCTAGTGAAAACGTCGCAGCTGAGCTCTATAAAAAAATGAGTGCCCGGCTCGATAGTGATCGCGTTCGCGTCTCTCGCATTGAAATTTGCGAAACATGCAGTGCTATGGTTACCTACTGG